>JBDHMC010000513.1:0-2285 GCA_039656355.1 Gemmatimonadota bacterium
CGGGTCGTGCCGCAGAGCTTGTAGGGAAAGCATGGGTTTAGTTTTCCGGATAGAGCTTTCGACTATTGCAGACGGGACTCACATCGAACATGAAGGTCAGCGTCCCCGCCGTCGGATCCTGCTCCAAGGGCTGGAACTTGCCGTAGAAGACGCAGCTCCGGCCATATAGGTCCGCCTGTGAACGGGTCCGGATGACGTAGACATGGCCCACCTCTACTGGCACGGCCTCGTCCCCGACGTAGAGGGTTGTGTCCGACGGGGCCCTTCTTACCTCTTCGAACGCCACATCCCCCATGGGAATGATCCGGGCCTTGGAGACAGGGACTCCCACCGCCTCCGGGGGAAGGAAAACCAGCTCTCCCCCCTGTGTGTCCAGGACCATATCCCACTGCCCAGTGGCATTTGGGGATTCGATTCGGACCGCATGGCGGCCTATGAAGTCAAAAGCCGACAAGAGATTGAGCTCGGGCCTGGCAAGAGAATATAGGTAGGCTGTGTCTGGGTCCTCCTCCCAATTGATCTTGAAGAGATCATCGTCGCATGCCATGGCGCTAGCCAGGAGGGGGATCGCCAGGACCAACCAGGCCCAGGAGAGTCGAACGGTCCGGCGCGGGGCCCGATGAGGCCTTCCAGATGTATCGATTATTGTCGTTGATCTCATGGTAAACCAAGGGAGAAGTGCATCGAACAGACTACCGGAATGCCGGCTTGGGTGTCAACCCTGAGAACACCTTTAGTTTCTTGACTTTACACCACCCGCTGGGTAGGTTCCGCCCCGCGGATCCCCCAGGAAAAAGAGGAGGACGTGGTATGCCGGATCGGGACCACTCTGCTCCCCCCCAACGCCGAATCCTGGTCGCCGACGACGAGCCCCACATTCGGCGAATTCTGGCCACTTTTCTGGAGGCGTCTGGATTTCTCGTTGAGGAAGCGCTGGATGGGTCCGAAGCCATGGAGTTCCTCCAGGGCCCCACCTCCTTTCACTTGGCCCTCCTTGATATCATGATGCCGGAATATACCGGTCTGGAGGTCCTGGAGTTCGCCCGGCGCCTGCCTCATCGTGAAGAGTTGCCCGTGATCATCCTCACTGCGAAGGGTCAGGACGCCGACCGGGAAGAGGCCTTTAGTCTCGGAGCCAACGACTTCCTCACAAAACCATTCAGCCCCAAGAAGCTCCTTGGCCGAATCCACGAACTCCTCGATACCCCCTGATCCCAACCTCTGGGTCACCATACTTGCTGGAGGGTCTGGTACACGGTTTTGGCCTGTGAGCACGCCCAACAGGCCAAAACAACTTCTTCCCCTGGCGGGGGACAAATCCCTGATTCGAGATACCCTGGATCGGGCCCGGAGCCTGGTGCCGGAGGACAGAATCCGGATTTTGACCGGGGGCCATCTTCTGGGACCCTTTCGTCGGGCGCTGGGGGAGATGGACTCCTCCTCCTTTCTGGTTGAGCCTCAAGCTCGAGGAACCGGGCCGGTCCTGGTCTGGGCAGCATGGGTGATCTCCCAGGTCGATCCGAATGCCGTCATGGCCTCGCTCCACGCCGACCACGCCATCGAACCCCTGAGCGCTTTTCAAGCCCTCATTCGAGACGGGACGAGGATGGCGAAAGTCACGGACGCCCTGTTCACCGTCGCCGTCCCACCTACGAGGCCGGAAACGGGATACGGGTACATTCAACCCGGGGAAGCCCTACCGCGGGGGGGCGTCGAGGCCGAAGCCTTCCGGGTCCGGTCCTTTGTGGAAAAGCCCGACCTGGACACCGCCAAGGAGTACCTTGAGGCCGGCTTCCTCTGGAACAGCGGAATCTTCCTTTGGAGGACCAATCTCTTCCTGGAAGAGGTGAGGGCGGTAGCGCCGGAACTCGGAAGCCTCATCCCGCTGCTGGAAGAAGGAGACGTGGAGGGCTTCTTCCAGAAGGCTCCGGCCATCTCAGTGGATGAGGCCGTCCTCGAACGGAGCTCCCGGGTGGCCAGCCTCCGCGGCACCTTCCGCTGGGATGACGTAGGAGCCTGGGAGGCACTGAGCCGGACCCGCCCGGCCGACGGAGAGGGCAATGTTTTCCTTGGATCCGTCCAAGCTGTGGATTCCCATGAGAACATCGTCATGGCCGAAGACGGGACCGTGGTTCTCTTCGGCGTCGAAGGGTTGGCGGTGATCCGAAGTGGAGACATCGTTCTCGTTGCCGACAGGACGAAGACCCCCGATCTAAAAACGCTTCTGGAAGCCCTCCCGCCCCATTTGAGGAGTCCTGACTAGAAGGCTGTTGCGGAAGTGGGGT
>JBDHMC010000514.1:0-3002 GCA_039656355.1 Gemmatimonadota bacterium
CCTGACGAATACGTTCTGCTCGGTGCTCACCTCGACTCCTGGCACGCCGGCACGGGCGCCACAGACAATGCCACCGGATCCGTCATGATGATGGAAGCCATGCGGATTCTCCAAGCCACGTACCCCAATCCTCGCCGCACGATTATTGTCGGCCTTTGGGGCCCCGAGGAAATGGGACTCATCGGTTCTGGGACGTTCAGGGAGGATCACCCGGAGGTCATGGAAGGGCTTCAGGCAGCATTTAATCAGGACAACGGAACGTGGCGCATCGAGCGGATCGAGGCCCAGGGACTACTCTACGCAGGCCAGCACATCGCGCGTTGGGTCTCACAGGTGCCCGACGAGATTGCTCAGCACATCACACTGGAGTTCCCAGGCGGACAGAATAATGCCGGTAGCGACCACATTTCTTTCCTCTGCACCGGCGCACCCTCTTTCCGGCTACAGGCTGCCTACGACGAGTACCGTCAGTACACGTGGCATACCAACCGTGACACGTATGACAAGATCTCCTTCGACGACCTCAGGAACAACGCGACGCTCGCTGCCATGCTGGCCTACGCCGCTTCAGAGGATCCGGAACGTGTACCCAGAGATCGTACGACGTTGCCCATCAATCCGCGTACCGGTGAGCCGCGGCAGTGGGTGCAGTGCCGGGCGCCACAACGGAGCGGGGGCGGGAGTTAGCAGGGGTACGGGAGAAATCCAGACAGATGAGACACATGACAACATCTAGAAGAGAATTCATCCAGGCATCGATTCTCGCGGGAGGCGGCCTATACCTCGGCGTGTTGGGATGCACTCTTCGGATTCTCATTCTGGGAGGGACGGGTTTCATAGGGCCTCATCAGGTCGAGTACGCTTTGGGCCGCGGTCACACCGTCACACTCTTCAATCGTGGCATGACGAACCCTGGCCTATTCCCTGAAGTAGAGAATCTGATTGGGGATCGAAACGACAATCTGGAAGCGCTAAAAGGGCGTGAATGGGACGTGGTGATCGACAACCCGGCCATGGACCCGGCGTGGGTGCGGCGTTCAACTGAGGTCTTAAGCGATAGCGTCCAACAGTACCTCTTCATATCTACCTTGTCCGTCTTCGCCGATGATGGCGTGGTGGACCAGGACGAGAATGGGGTGGTGGCAGAGTATGACGAAGAGGCTGAGGAAGCGGTTACCGGCTCGGCTTACGGCGGCCGCAAGATCCTGTGCGAACGGGCTGCCGAAGCGGGTTTCCCCGACCGGACCACCGTAGTTCGCCCGGGGCTGATCACAGGACCGGGAGACCCCACAATGCGGTTTCCCTACTGGCCGGTTCGGGTGGATCGGGGTGGAGAGGTATTGGTGCCAGGGGAGTATTCGGATCCGGTCCAGTGGATTGATGCCCGCGATCTCGCACAATTCGCTGTCAGCCTCTGTGAACGGTCGATATACGGGACCTTTAACACTTGTGGCCCGGCCCTCCCCATTGGCCGCATGTTGGATGAGATCAGGGATGGAACAGGCGCGGAGGCCACCTTCACCTGGGTGGCCGATGACTTCCTGAGAGAGCAGGAGGTGCTCCGACAGGTCGACAGCTTAGGTAGCACGACTGTGCGGGTACCGGAGCTCCAGGGGTACAACCAATACAACGTGGACAAAGCTGTTGCGGCAGGCTTGACCTTCCGGCCCATCGGGGTGACGGCCCGCGATACCGTCGAGTGGTACAAAGCCACCCCGGAAGAGGAACGTCCTCGCGGCCGCACTCTTTCACCTGAACGGGAGGCTGAGGTGTTGGCAGCCTGGCACAACCGGGGGTAGTCACTGACCACAACACACTCTTTTCGAATCGGGCAGCATCTCTCGAGGAGGCACTTTTGAGAAACGGTGGGAAGGCGATGGTGCGATCTAGCTGCGTTTTGGTCTCGGTCCTGATGCTCGTTCCTTGGTCAGCCTCGGCTCAACAGTATGTCGACGCATCCGGCAGGGTGAGCGTCGTGATCGTTGCCGATCCGTATTCCGACACCCGGACGGGGCCGGAGCTCGTGGAAGGTCCGGGACTTCTGTTGGCCGGGGGCATTCAAGGACGGCTGGAGGAGATGGGCTGTGACGTGGTGAAAGTCACAACCGTTCAAATGCCGCCCGACCTGGAAAGGGAATACGGGGAGTGGAATCGGGCTTCCCTGACCAACAGGACCCTGGGCAAAACCATCTATGCATCCGATCAGGGGGAGCATTTCTTCATTGGGCTCCTGTCGGGCAGCAAGTCGTTAGCAGGAATGCTGGCCGGCCTACAGCACCTGGGACCAGACAGGCAACCGCTTCAGGATAGCAGAGGCCGGGACATTCTTGGGTTGCCTCGCCTCGGCGAGAGCGGGCCGCTGAAGGTTGGGTTGGTCTGGGTGAGCGCCCGGGGTGATTTCAACACGCCCAACACCTCCATGGAAGGCGACATGGGCGGCATGAATGTGGCCGTGGCCGCGGGACTCTCGAATACGATGCTCCGGCAACAGGCCGGCCTCGATCCGTCAATCTCCACCAAGCACATCGTCATGGCAGGGGTCCAGAACACGAATCCCTATGAGCAGTTGAGTATCGACAACTCGTTCATCGAGACCGTTTCGGTTGAGGAGATGAGGGATTCGTCCAGCGCAATTGATGCCCAGATGGAACGGCTCAGCAGCCTAACGGATGTCATTTACGTTCATGTGGACGTGAGCATTCTTTCGGCCGCCGAGATGCCTGACCTGCCCGCCTCACCACACGACAGGCTCTCCGGTGAGGAGTTGGCTGTATTTCTGCAAAAAGTGTTCGCGTTCCCGAAGGCCACGGCCATCGGGATCGCAGGATTGCCCGATGATGCCGACCAGATCTCACTGAACGCGGCATACGGATTGATTGAAGGAGCGATAGGGGGTGTGCGAAACCGATGACTCACATCATGAAGATGACATCCTGGATTCTCGTATGTCTGCTTCTGACGCTGCCCCACGTGATCCAGGCTCAGGAATACCTGGAAAGCGG
>JBDHMC010000515.1:0-2275 GCA_039656355.1 Gemmatimonadota bacterium
ACCGGAGGCCCTGTTCCAGGCTGATATAGACGATCCGGGGATCCGATCGGCATATGGAAATCCCCATTCTACCGATATCACCAGTGGGAAGGCCGTTCTCTAACCCTGAGTTGGTGAGTTTGGCCCAGTTCCTACCACCATCCGCCGATTTCCAGAGGGCGCTTCCCTGACCTCCTCCGTGGAATCCATAGGGGCGGCGTCGACGCTGGTAGGAGGCTGCGTAGACGATTTCCGGGTTCTCGGGATCCAGGGCCACATCCACCACCCCCGTGTTCTCGTCCACGAAGAGGATCCTCTCCCAACTGTCCCCTCCGTCCGTGCTCTTGTAGAGTCCTCGCTCATCGTTGGGGCCCCAGAGGTGACCCATGGCCGCTACGTAAACGACCTGGGTGTCGGTGGGGTGCAGAGTGATTCGGCCTACGTGATGTGAATCTTCGAGACCCACATTTTCCCAGTTCCGGCCTCCATCTCTGGACCGGTAAATCCCGTCTCCCCAGGACGAACTCTGGCGGTTGGCACGCTCCCCGGTTCCAACCCATACCAGACTGGTATCCACCTGGTGGACCGCCACATCCCCTATGGAATGAACCGCCTCATCCTGGAAGAGAGCTGTGAATGTGACGGCATTGTTGGTGGTTTTCCAAAGGCCGCCCGTTGCGGAGGCCACGTAGAATACCGTCGGATCCACCTCCACGACCGCTAGATCCACGATTCTGCCACTCATGACAGCGGGGCCAATGTCCCTTGCCCGGAGCCCGGAGAGATCTCCCGGAAGGAGGGTACTCTCCTGGCCAATGAGGCCGAGGGGGATGCCGAGGGCGAGAAGGAAGGTGGAACCCATGGCTCGTCTCAACATGATGGACACTGTCTCCTCAGTCACAGGGGGGTTCAAAAAACGTCCAGGTCTTTCCCGTAGACGACGGCTCCGGAGAAACCGCTTCTGACCTCTGCCAGCAGCTCTTCAGGGGTTGCCCCCCAGAGAAGTTGATGAGTGAGGACGAGAAGCTTCGGATTGGCTTCGGAAGCAATGCGACCAAGGGCCAGCGCGGAGGTGTGGGAGGCCGCATGGTACTGTTGCCATATGGGGATTCTCTTTTCCCATCCGGCCTGGGAGTAGACCTCATGCACCAGGATATCGCACTCGCGACAGTTGTCGGCGATAGCATCGGTAGGAGCGGTATCTCCGGAAATCACAATAATCCGGTCAGGGGTTTCGAAACGGTACCCGAAGGCCTGGGGCCACCCGCCGTGGGCCACCTCGAATGCTGTGACTCTTACGTTTTCGTCTTCAAACACCAACCCGGCGGCCACGTCCTGGGCGTCAACCCGATGGCCGGTCGGGTTCGCTGGCTCCAGGCCATCCAACCGAACCCGGATGTCACTCTGAAAGGCATCCGTGATGTGGCCCGCCATCTCCTCGGTTCCGGTCGGGCCGAAGATCCGAAGGGGAACCTCCCGCTCCAGAACCCATGGCGTAAAGATCAGGTCCGGGAGGCCCACCGTATGGTCGGTGTGGAGGTGAGTGAGGAATACCATGGCCAGGCCGTTGACTGCCATTCCCTCGATCCCTGCCAGGAAGGCCTGGTTGGCCCGGTGGACCACACCAGCGCCCGCGTCCACGAGATAGGGAGTTCCGTGCACCACCACGGCTAGAGCCGAACCATAACGGTTTGGTTCAGCATTGGGGGTCCCGGTTCCCAGAAGGACGAGTTGGGTGATCGCCGAGGGTGCCAGGGCCGGCCCTTCCTGAACCAGCGGGGACTTCAGCCCCGAGACCGGTGTCGGCTGTCCTGGGGTGGTCACCCCCTCCTCCCCCCCACCTCCTACAGGGAGGGTATGCAGGAAGAACGCCAGGATCATGTAGGTTTTCAACATGGTGCCTCATCCGAGAGCCGAGTGATGGGACGAACCTCACTCTCGTGTTTCTGGAGGAAAGAAGAGAGCAAGAATAGGGGTGTGGGGCCCGTCGGGTCCAGGAACCGCCTCTATCGCGTTCATTCTTGGCCGTGACTAGATTGAAAGGCATCAACGGGGTCGACCACTTCTCCCGACGGCCCCGACCACTCCTCGGAACCCCCTCATGGCGACTCCACAAGACCTGCTTTCTGCCCTAGCAAGCGCCTACTCCCTTACCGATTCCAAAGTCGGTGGCGACCCAGGGTACGTGGAAGCCATTGAAAGGGTTAGGGAAATACAGGGAGGGACCGGGTGGTTGGTGGTTAGCGTCCAACCAGAAGGGCTTACCGTAGGCGGGAAGGTGATTCCCGACGTCAAC
>JBDHMC010000516.1:0-3445 GCA_039656355.1 Gemmatimonadota bacterium
ACTACGTTGGGACTTCTCGACGTAACGCATGGCTATGCCATCGAAGCCCCGCCTTGCATATGGCCCCGTGGCGCGAGTAACGCGGCTCGCCCCCTTTTCGCAACAGCCTTCTAGCTGTTGCGCCGCTAGCCCAGCCCCTTAAGATCCCTCCATGCCTACTATAGCCCCACGTCTGAGCAGGGAAGGCTACAACCTGCAACGGTCTGTGATGAGGGATCTACTGCGCTTTGCGGTGGACCCAAATGTGATTTCACTAGCTGGTGGCCTTCCGGCCGGTGAATGCCTGCCTTTGGAGGGACTCAGGGAGTGTCTCGACACCGTCTTATCCAGGGATGGATCTCGGGCCCTTCAATACAGCCCTCAACACCTCGAGCTCCGAACGTGGATCGCCGAGCACATGGGCTCCCGTGATGTGTCCTGTACCGCCGATGAGATTTTCATTACGAACGGCAACCAACACGGGCTGGCAATCCTGTCCCGCCTTTTCTTGGACCAGGGCGAGCCGGCAGTCATCGAAGAGGTCACCTTCACCGGAGTCCATCAGATCACCGTGGGCCGGGATGCCGATGTCCGGACTGTTCCAACGGATCTCGACTCCGGCGTGGTGGTGGAAAAGTTCGAGGAAGCCCTCAAGGCCGCTCCCACTCCCAAGCTCTCGGTACTGATCACCGATTTCCATAATCCTCTCGGCGTATCCATCGCCGAGGAGAAGAGGGCGGAGCTGGCCGGTTTGGCAACGAAGTACGAAGTCCCCCTCATCGAGGACGACCCCTACGCTCCTCTACGTTTCAGGGGAAAGGCCATACCTCCCATCAAGGCCCACGATCAAGCGGGGATGGTTTTTTATCTCGGTTCGTTTTCGAAGATGTTGGCGCCGGCCCTCCGGTTGGGGTGGATCGTGGCTCCTGCGGATCTCATGCCCAGGATTACGACCCTCAGGGAGTCGTTCGATCTGGAATCTTCCACCCTCTTTCAACGTGCCGTCGCAGAGTTCGTGAGTCGGGGCCTCCTGGAACCACACCTCGAACAAATATCAGCGGCCCACGGAGAACGACGTGACACCATGCTCGGGGCCCTGGACGAGCACCTTTCTGATATTGCACGTTGGAGCAAACCGGACGGGGGGGTTTTTGTGTGGGTTTCCCTTCCGGAACGCCTGGACACGACGGAGATGTTTCACCAGGCCATCGAGCGGCAAGTGGCCTACATCCCCGGAGGTGTCTTTTCCGTGGATGGAAGCACGAAGAACGCCCTTCGGCTGAACTTCAGCAACGTCAAGCCTGAGGCTATCGAAGAGGGCGTGGGCCGGTTGGCCGAGGTAATACTGACCGCCCTGAGATGATGACTTGACCCGAATCACGATCTAACCCGAATCGCTACCCAACCCGGAGCCACACGGTGATCGACTTCACCCTTTCGGAGGAACAGGAAGCTCTGCGTGACCTGGTTCGTGAGTTCGCCTCCAGGGAGATCGCTCCTCTTGCCCCGTCCTTGGATGAAGAGCAGCGGCACAGCCCCGAGATCGTCCAGAAGTACTTCGATATCGGGTTCCTCCACTACGCCGTTCCCGAGGAGTACGGTGGTATCGGCCTCGGTACCCTGGAGGGATGCCTGATAAACGAAGAAGTCGGCGCGGCCTGCGGCGGGATCGCCTGCGCGTTGGGTGGAAACACTTTGGGCCTGACGCCCTTATTCATCGCCGGGACGGACGACCTGAAGGGCGAGTTGCTACCCACCCACACCGAAGGGCCAAATCTGGCTGCGTTTTGCCTCACCGAAGCCGAAGCCGGGTCCGACGCCGGAGCCATGCGAACCACTGCCCGTCTGGAAGGTGACGAATACGTCATCAACGGCACCAAGACCTTCATCACAAATGGGAGTGTGGCCAGAATCCTCTCGGTTTTCGCCATGGAAGATCCCGAGTTAGGAAACAAAGGGTTCTCGGCCTTCATGGTGCCTGCGGATACGCCCGGCATCACCATCGGGAAAAAAGAAAACAAGATGGGGCAGCGAACCGCGGACACGCGGGAGGTCCTCTTCCAGGACGTTCGGATCCCGGCCCGATATCGGCTGGGAAAGGGGTTTGACGGATTCAAAATCGCCATGATGACCCTGGACGAATCCCGAGCAACCGTTGGAGCCGCGGCCGTGGGAATCGCCCGGGCAGCTCTGGAGGCCGCCACCCAGTACGCAAAGGAGCGGGTTCAGTTCTGGAAGCCCATCGCCGGCCATCAGGCCATTCAGTTCAAGCTGGCGGACATGGCCATGAATGGCTCCGAGACCACGGCCAGCGGAACACCATGGAGTCTGCCATGGCCAAGTGCTTCACCGGAGACATGGCCATGGAAGTGACCACGGATGCCGTGCAGATCCTGGGCGGTTACGGGTACATGAAGGACTATCCGGTGGAGAAATACATGCGGGACGCAAAGCTTCACCAGATCTACGAGGGCACCAACGAGATCCAGCGCATGGTCATCGCCAGGACGCTTTTGGGTTAGGAGAGAACGGGGTAATCAACGACAAACCGGACCCATGAGGCCCGTCTTATTGTAGACCATCGGCCCGGGCTCTCGGCCTAGCAGACCGATGACGAACCGCCTGGTGTAGACCCTGATCATCCCTCCGCGATCGTAAATCTCGATTCTCTCGACCTCTCCTGCAGTGAGCCCCCTTAGCAGCGCCAGGTGCAGCTGCCGAACGTCGTCGATGAACACACACTGGGGCGTGGTTCCCCCCTCCGTCATCCCAAACGGGTTGGACGAAAACCGGACCGTCTTCAATCGAGCGTCGACAATCTCGTAGACGCTCCACCCCGGATAATCAGCCAGATCCTGCCGGTCGATTTCGCTCAGTTGGTGGGGAAGGGATTTTGACCGGGTCTCCAGCTTTTGGCGCAGCTGGTCGACCATCCGAACCGCCACGGGGTCCGGCTCCATCTCAACGGTGAGAGAGGTGTCCGCTTCGGTGATGAGGGCGATGCGTGCTGGGAAATATTCGACCGCTTCCACCAGAACCGTCACAGCCCGACCAATGGGCACCCTTCTTACCGTGAACTGCCCGCTGACTGTCCCAACCGAGGAGAGGCCGGGACTGACGGAGACCCGGGCGGCAAGGATCCGTTGGCCCGTTTGGGCGTCGCGGACTTCTCCGCGGATTTCGATAGTCCCGGATCTGACCAGGAGAGAGTCCAGGAGAATGGGGTCCGGGTCCATCTCGATCACGAGGGCGGTATCCCCCCGAATATCCAGCTCCTGGGATATGGTCTCGTATCCGATGGCGTCGACGGTGAGGGTGTGTCGCCCTGGTGTCACTCCCGTGAAACGAAATGCTCCGTCCAGGTCCGTAAAGAAAGGAGGCGATCCCGAGAGTTGGACCGTGGCGCCCCCGATCCGGGAGGTTTGGGAACGTTCTACCACCAGGCCCGTGACGGTGACTTGCTGGG
>JBDHMC010000517.1:0-2268 GCA_039656355.1 Gemmatimonadota bacterium
CCCGCAACAATCTGTAGTTCTCTGATCGTAGGTGATGCCGTCCCAACCTGAACAGATTCTGAACCACTCCGTGGACCGCAAGGAACCGCTGAGCCTGGCCAGGTGACTTGAACTGCCTCATCTGTCGTTCTCGTTGCCGGGTCGGTTGATGCGAGACCTCAGCCCGATTGTTCGAATACTGCTGGGTGTCGTGGGTCACAGATGGCATGGCTTGGCGGTGTGCTGCCGAGTAGCTCCTCAGCTTGTCCGTCACGAGCCGCCAGGGCACGGTGCCCTGCCCTTTCAGCAGCTTCCGGAAGAACCGTTTGGCCGCACGAGCATTGCGATGTTTCTGAACCAAGATATCGATCACATCTCCATCCTGATCAACGGTACGCCAGAGATAGTGCCGCTTCCCTTGGATCATCACGAAGAGCTCGTCCAGGTGCCAGGTGTCTCCCAGCTGTCCTTGCTTCCGCCTGAGATTCCGGGCGTAGTGGGGCCAAACTTCTGACACCACTGCCGGATGCTCTCGTAGGTAACCACGACTCCCCGCTCAGCCAGGAGCTCCTCGACATCTCGAAAGCTCAGAGTGAATCGATGATACAGCCATACAGCGTAGCTGATGATTTCAGGGGGGAAACGGTATCCGGAGTACAAAGCTCGATTGGTTTTCATCAACCGAGTCTGAGGGGTGCTGGCTCAAGTTGACAATGCCAGACAATGAGGTCCCCTCGCCGGCGAAGCCCTGCCTCGTATTCTGGCCAGTTTCCGATCCGATAACGGGACTTCGTATACTTGTACTGGCTTCTCTTCGGATACTTCATCGGTAGCGGCTCCGGGGGTGAGGGTTGTACTCCATCTTGAAGTTTCAACGGGAGCCATGCACCAAAGTCACGGTCTGGATCTGGTCCGATCTATCCATGCTTTCGCCCCGTCCCTTTGCCCACCCTACATCGTTGCCAACCCTGCATCGTTGGCCACCTACATCGTTGCCCACCCTCTCCTGGAGACGTATCTTCAATGTATATACATCTGAGGAGGTATATGCGTCTCCGCGTACAGAAGTGGGGAAACTCCCTGGCCTTGAGAATTCCGGCGGCCTTCGCCCGCCAGACAGGCGTCGGGTCGGGCTCCGAAGTGGAGCTTGACCTGGAGGGCGAGCGGCTCATCATCACCTCGATCCCCGGCCCAGCCTACTCCCTGACAAAGCTCCTGGGCGGCGTCACCGAGGAGAATCTCCAGGACGCCGTGGACACCGGCGGCCCCAAGGGCAAAGAGGTGTGGTGAGGGCCGAGTACGTGCCCCGCCGTGGGGACCTGGTCTGGCTCCATTTCGATCCTCAGACCGGCCACGAACAGGCGGGCCGGCGCCCGGCCCTGGTTCTCTCCCCGGAGAGCTACAACGGGCGGGTGGGGTTGGCCATCTTCTGCCCTGTCACGAGTCAGGCCAAGGGGTACCCCTTCGAGGTGGGCCTGCCTTCAGGAGGTGACGTGTCGGGGTTCCTCCTCTCCGACCAAGTGAAGAGCCTCGACTGGCGGGCCCGCCGGGCTGATCTCATCGAGTCCCTACCCCCTGAGGTCACGGACGAGGTCCTCGGGAAGCTGGGCACGCTGTTGGGTTGATGGGGGGCGAGGAGGCCCATGAGTAATCGATCCGACTCAGGTCGGTGGGCCGTGACCTACGCCTTCGGCCTCAGAAACTCCTCGCCAGGGTCTATCGGAAATGAACGGCGCCTCCCTCGGGGTCCGAGGGAGGCGCCGTTGCGGTGTCGGCTCGGTAACGCCGGTCTACCTCGAAGGACCGATCGGAGCCTTCGGCAAGCTCAGCACGTTAGCGAAGAACTTGAACGCGTCGGGCACACCCTCGGGAAGCTGGCGGTAGAAACCCAATCCGGTGTAGATCCATCTGCCCTGGCCGTAGCGGGTTTCGACGAAGATCCCGCTCTTCTCACCAGCGTTGTACGGCCACGGATCTTCCGCTGCGAGAAGATCCGTGTAGCGCGAATCCTTCTCGCCGATGAAATAGGTACCTCGCTCGTGCACCCAATCGTTCCAGTCGTTTTCGGTCACCCTGTTGGGGAAGTTGAAGACCGGATGATCGGGCGCCAGGATTCGCACGGGGGCTTCCTCAACGGTGACCCGGTTGCTACTCACCTGTATGGGATAGGGACCCCATTGAGCGTCGTTGAATTCGTATTTGTTGTATTGAACGACAACCGTCCCGCCCTGTTCGACATATTCGAGCAGACGGTCGTTGTAAGCCCGTAGGTCCTGGCGGTTGAGGTAG
>JBDHMC010000518.1:0-2268 GCA_039656355.1 Gemmatimonadota bacterium
GAACCTGAAAACAGGTTTCAATCCCGCCGCAATAACACCCCGAACATGCAGAAAAACATGTACACCCCTTCGCCGGATCTTGGCCAAGGGGTGGAGGTGCAGCTGGTGTGCAGGATCCTCAATACAATGACCCGTCCAGGATGCCGGACAGCTACCGAATGGCGTGATCCCCCTCTCGGTGGACGGGGGACCTGTTCTCAGATCGGAGCCATGCACCAACGCCCCGCTACTCCAGGCCCTCACTCAGCCAATCAACGCCGGGGTCACGGCGGAGATGAACCTCAGGAACGCGAGAAGGAGGAAGAGGAGAATGGCAAGCATGAACAACCGCTCGATCAATTGATAGACTCGGGCAGAAGATTTCCGTCTTCTCCCGTGCCTGGCCTCCGCCTCAATGAATCTCTCCTCTAGGCCGTCGACTTCGGGGAGGGAGGAGGCATCTTTTTCCGCTTTGGACCGTCGGCGTCCAGGCAGGATCGACAAGGATCCGCCCCTCAGGAGCCCTCTCCCAGCGATTCTCCCACCATTGGACCAATACAAGCCTGGCCTCCTCCCTATTGTTGGGTATTCACAAACACTGAGGCCTCCGGGCACCGCTCAGATTGGGAGTACGGTGAAGTCCGCTCCAATGCCTGTGAGCGTCCCCCACCTGGCCCGCATTGAAGAGATGCCAAGATGGCCTCAATCTGGAGTAGGTACTCCCACTTGTCTTTCTCCGGGGCATAAATCCAGGCGTCGATGGCCCGGATCCGGGAAGAAACGCTCTCCCGATCCACGGCCTGCTGATAATTGTAAAACACCTCTGCGAGCCTTTCCTTCCAAGTCAGAAGTGAACCGCCCTAGGTCCTCCGGAGACCTGGTTACTTGAGGGTCGCCAGGAGGATGCCTCTGAGGGGACAAAGAAAGAAAAAGAGGAAGCAGGTAGTAAGCTGGGCGTCTCAGGTGCATAAGCGGGGGGTGGGGTGGGGCAAGACCACCGGAAAGAACCTCTCCCCGGCGAGACCGCCAGCATCACGTTCTGACAACTCGAGGCGTTCTTAGCCGAAAAGGAGGCGCGGGATCGCGCCATACCAGTGAGGGCACGGAGGACCAAAGGGAGCCATGAGATCCAGATCCCACGGTCTGGTGGCTATGACCGAAACGTCAACCCCGGCAAGGCGGATGAGGTTTGTGCGGAGGACGGGACTAGTCCCTCTTTCGAGCCATGCAACAACGCCGGTCACGGCCACTGCCTACCTTGTATGCTGATCTACCTGCAGACGACTACTCCACCCGCACGAAGGTCAACGAACCCGAGACGTTGGGGGCCGACACGCCGTCTGCCGCTATGACCGTCTCTAGCGTCAGCACTAATGTGTCGCCGTCGACTCGGAACGTCGACGTCTGGTGGCCACCGACGAACCCCGGACTTTTCGCGATGATCGGACGGAACGTCACCATCGATCCGCTGATATCGTAGGTCCCCGTGTTGACGATGATGGTCTCGTACTGCGCCACCATCTCTTCCTGCGTCGGCTGGAAAGAGACCTCCGACTTGATCCGTGGGTCGGCCCCTCGCGGGTAGACGGCGCTGTAGTAGCCGTCCGTGAAGATGTAGAGGCCCGGTTGCGACGGTTCGATCACCGGCGAGCCGTCACCGGGATCGTCTGCGGTCAGTGACCAGACACCTATTAGCTCATTCGCCGAAGATGCGGGCTCGGAGGAGGGGACCGGCTGGCACGCGACGGTGAGAAAGAGCGCCAGCAGGACTGCGGAATGGGATAACGAGCGCGTGCGAGAAGACATCCATAGCTCCTTTCTTGCGATGATCCGAACCGCGTTAGAATAGAGCATACCGCTGGGAAACGACAGCCGAGAGGAGAGGCGCATACGCTGTCCGGTGTGCAGCGGCGGGGACCGGACCGGGGATCGGCAGGAGAGGTGGGGTTTGGGGCGTCCTGTTCCAAAACTCAGCCTGGGGTGAAGTCCTGTTCATGAAGCGGGGCAGGATTAGCGGTGACATGCCTGGGCAGCGTATCGATCGAATAATGGAATAGGACGGAGTCCAGAGAGTGACGCGCATCACAGCGGGAAGGCCCGTTCTGATCTTATCCTCCCAGAGATCCCCAAACCCAGGAGGAGTTCCCATGCCCCCGCTGTACTGAAGGAGGGTCACAAGGTCATCGAGGCTCTGCGCGACCTCGCAGTGCGTGTCGCCGAGGACAACCCTCTGGATGTCCAGGCGGCGGGCCGCCAGTTCCGCCGCGTTGGCGTAGCGACCCTCCGCAG
>JBDHMC010000519.1:0-2260 GCA_039656355.1 Gemmatimonadota bacterium
TTCCTGGGATCGTACTTCGTGGGGTCGGCGAGAATATCGGCGACCCTGGCCAGGGACCGGATGTGGACCTTCTCCACGTCCTCGGGACCGAGGTCATTTTCGATGACCAGATCCAGGGTAGCGGAGATGGGTGCATGTGTGAGGGCCTCTGTAGGGAAGGCCTTCATCCCGCATCGCTCGATCCGCCAGCTGTCGCCTAGCCCTTCCGTCAGAACCTCAAGCTTCCATTCGGGCCCATAGCAGTGGACAAGCCCTTCTTTGCCGTCGATGACGTGCTCGGGCCCCGTGTACCCCTTTTCAGCCAGGAGAGCAGCCAGCACACCGCTCTGCGTTGCCATGGGATCCACGGTGTTTTTCATCATAGTGAGCTTGCCCGCCGTGACCGCCCCGAGGGTGGCGTGCCGGGAAGCCGAGATTCCGATGGCGTGTTGGATCTTTTCCCATGGAAGCCCGAGCATTCGGCCGCCCACAATGGGAGACACGAAAGCCGTCAGGGTGGCGTGGTGCCAGCCCCTTTCCCTTATGCCGGGGAAGGCAGCCTCGCAAAGGCGCATCTCGAATTCGTGGCCCAGAATGATGCCGAGAATAAGATCTTTCCCGGTGCACCCAGCTCGTTCTCCCAAAGCCATGGCCGCGGGGATGATGTCCGAGGGGTGGGAGGGGTCCTGTTGCCAATAGATGTCATTGTAATCCATCACCCTGACCAAGAGGGCGTTGGCCAGTGAGGCCGAGACCGGATCCATCTTTTTTCCGGAGCCCAGGACAGTGGCTGGCCCAGACCCGGACACCTCGTCCAAAACGCCAAGGGCGATTTCAGAGTCTTCCTGTTGGTATCCTCCCAACGCACAGCCCAGGGTATCCAGGAGGTACCTTCTCGCCTCCCGAATGGCCGCATCGCCGATTTGGTCGTAGGAAAGGCCCGCTGCCCAACGGGCCATGGTTGCTGTGATGGTCTCGGACATATATCGACTCCCCTAGCTCCTGGAGATTCGAGGCACCTCTACTTCCCCAGGGTTTTGAATGGCTCGTAGCTCATGAAGTCGGCGTGGTGGACGATCCAGGCCTCCGTGGACCGGGTTACCAGGTTCCCTTCGGCGGCGTGAGTGGCGATGATGTGACTTACTTCGTCGGGGACACCACACTCCATCGCAATCGCCACACCTGTAAACGGATGACGAAGGGCTTGCCCCCGAGCACTTTGAACTGCCACACCATCGACCCGCTCATACTCTAGAACCTTCCCGACGTCGGCCAGGATGGCCCCGGCGATGACCACATCCATATTGATGGGAAGGGCCTGTCCCAGGAACTCATCCATCGCCTCGGCGCTCCGCCGAGCGATGTGAACCACACACCGTTTGTGCTCCATGAACGTTGCAGGACAGTCAGGTATTAGTAGGGTGAAGGGAATTCGTTCCAAATCCTCTGGCTCAAGAGGACTGCGATCGAAAGCAACCATCCAGGTTTGTGTTGCCTGCTCCTTGAGTTGGGGATCGGTGATCCACTCCAGTTCCGGCCAGAGGCTTTCAACGGCTTCCCGCATGGTGCTCTCCTACGAGCTGAGAATGGAAAACGGGGACCTCCGGTATGTATCCCGGTCCCCGATAAGCCCCGAAAAATGGGGGGTGGAGGGGATGTCGGCAAGGCGCTGTTTGCGTGGCCGAAGGATCCGGAGATTCGGACCGTTATTGCCGCGTTTTTATACCTCCGCCCCTGTTGCGGAAAGAAGAAAACCTGTAGTCTCTCCAGTCGGTCTTTGGGGGGACCCCGGGGTGCCCTCTTCGGGTATCCGGGAACGCTACTAATTGTCAACTGCATCTGGCGCCAGGAGGCGGATATGCCAGGAATCGTGGGATACGGAGCCTTTATTCCTCGAAACCGGATCAAGAGCGAGGAGATAGCTCACCAATGGGGGAAGGACCCGGCGACCATCCAAAGGGGACTCCTCCTCAAGGAGAAGTCGGTCCCAGGGCTCGACGAGGACACCATCACCATTTCTGTGGCTGCCGGGAGGGCTGCTCTCACTCGTGCCGGGATCGATCCCCAGACGGTGGGAGCCCTCTATATCGGGTCGGAGTCTCACCCTTATGCCGTCAAGCCTTCCGGAACCGTTGTCCTAGAAGCTTTGGACCTGGGCCCGGAAATCCATGTCGCCGACTTCGAGTTTGCCTGTAAGGCGGGAACTGAAGCCATGTCGGTGGCTCTGGCCATGGTGGAGGCGGGCCGGGTCGAGTATGCCATGGGAATCGGGGCCGACACT
>JBDHMC010000520.1:0-3400 GCA_039656355.1 Gemmatimonadota bacterium
TCACAACCGGCCCCCGGGCCGAGGTCGCCCATCTTCCCCCCCACCAACACCGATATCCTCTGTGGAGTTTGGACCTGGAACCGCGGGGAGAGATCACTGAGGTCCACCTCCGCATCCGGAAGGGGAGTCGGGTCATCCACAGGACAGGTCACGGCTCCCCCGGAGAAAACCATGCCACCGAAATGATCCAGAAGCGGCTCGGGCGCGGTCCTTGCCCCAAGGGCCTGGGAAAGCCCAACGTTGGTGGAATCCGCATCCAAAACGACTGGGTGATAGCCCTCCTCACTGAGGCCTCGAGCGAGCAACACCGTGACGGTGCTCTTTCCTGCCCCGCCCTTGCCAAACAATCCCACTCCAAGCCCTGCCAGCGGTTTTCCGTTCATCGTTCCTAGTCTCTCGAGCTGTGGCGTCTTCCTGGATTGAGACAATGGACGAAAGCGACCTCGAAATCTCTTGACACATAATGTGCATATGCACATTATGCTCTGAACCAGGATTCGTCAACCGGAGGCTACAGACCCTGATCGTCGGGACCCAACACCGTGGAAGACCCGATGATTCAAGGCCGACCCCCTTCGCACGAATCCTCTCTTCGCAGGGGCTGCGAGCTAGGAAGGGTTTTCCGAACACAGCTCAATTTCTGGAGGTGCGCAAATGGCGAACGTAGCTGTCCTATACTGCAAGAGAATTCGGGAAGTACGGGGATGACGAGTTGGAGCTGGTTGGCATGACGGATTGCGGGGATTGCCCCGGGTTGACCTTTCCTCGGGTGAGGCTCCTGACGGAGGTTGCGGACAGCCTGGAGCGGCCCATCGACATCATCCACTTTGGCACCTGTATGAAGCTGGCCATGGAAACGGCCGACTGCCCCATCGACTTTGAGGAAATGAAGTTCATCCTCGAGCAGAAATTCGAGTGTGAAGTGGTTCTCGGGACCCATTCCTACTGACCCCTGGAAAAAGGTCTTTCGGGGTCCGACGCCAGCTTGCCTCTACTCGGCCCTGAGCGACTCCAGCGGATCCACCTTCGCGGCCTTCCAGGCCGGCACGATTGACGCAACCATGGCCACCAAAAGAAGAATCAGGGTCGATCCACCCAGGGTGAGGGGATCGGCCAAGGAGACTCCGAAAAGGAGGCTCTGAAGAGACAGGGAGGCGATGCTTCCTCCAATGACACCCAGGGCAGCCCCCACTCCCACCAGGGCCAACCCGTGCCTGAGGACCAGACCAACCACATTTCCGGTCCTGGCTCCCACTGCCATCCTGATTCCGATCTCATGCTGGCGTCGGGTTACGAGAAAGGCCAGGACCCCGTAGAGGCCGAACGCCGCCAGGAGGAGGCCGGCGACTGCAAAGGCGCCCACGAGAGTTGTCCGGAACCGAGGCTGGGTGAGAGTCCCCGCCACCCGTGCCTCCATGGTCTGGATATCGGTGAGGGCGATGTCAGCATCTTGTTCCCTCAACACGTCTCTCAGGACGCTCACCGTGGATAACGGATCATCCCCCGACGTCCGAACCATGAGTCGGAGGCTGGACTGAGGATATTGTCCCGACGCGATGAAGAAGGTTGGACGACCCACCACCCCCAACCCCGAGTCGGCGACGGTGGCAGATACCCCGACCACTTCGAAAGAGATGCCCCATAAGTTCACCGCCCGGCCCAACGGGCTCTCGTCGGGGAAGAGGATGGCTGCCAGAGCTTCCGAGAGGATCATCACCGGGGGGGTGTCCGGGGTGTCGTCCCGTGTGAAGGTGCGGCCTGCAATCATGGGCGCTTCTAAGGTCTCGAAGTAGCCCACCGAAATCATTTTCCTCCTGGCCGGTGTCCCTTGGTCCCCTTCCTCCAAGGGACGGTCGGGTCGGGAGAGGCCATTCCATGGGCCTGATCCCGGAGTCACGGGAAGCCAGTCAGCCGCCGCCGCCGCTTCCACTCCGGGTATCGCCCGGATTCGATCCAGGGCACCGTCCCATGCCATTCCCAGCTCTTGGGGGTTCTCAAACTTGAACTCCGGAAGTTGAATCCCAGCGGTAAGAAGACTCTCGACCTGGAATCCTGGATCCACGGCTTGAAGGCTTTGGAAGCTTCTGAAAAGTAGGCCCGAAGCGATGAGGAGGGTCATGGAAAGGGCGACCTGGGCTACGACCAGGATGGATCGAAGGCGGCTCCCCCCCCCTCCCCCTCCTCTTCCCCCGCATCTCAGGGCCCGAGCAAGGCCGAAGTCCGTCCCCCGGAGAGCCGGAATCACACTGAACAGTGGGAGGACCGGCCCATCGATGCCGATTTCATCCAAACGGGGCAGGGTTGCCGGCCCCAAGCTCCTCAGAAGGCTCCCTCCACCTAGCGTCAGGGCCAACCCCAAGGCCCCTCCAATGAGAGCAAGGAGGACACTCTCAACCATCAGTTGGCGAAGGACCCGTCCACGTGCCGCCCCCAGGGCCAGACGGGTGGCCAGCTCGGTGCTCCGACTCGTGGCCTTGGCAAGGGAGAGAGATGCCACGTTCGCACAGGCCAGGAGCGGGACCAGGGACACGAACCCGAAGAGGATAAAAAGGACGTTTCGAATACTCCCGAAGAACACTTCATGAAGGGGTTGTATCCAGTGATACCAGGTGGCGAAGTCCGGATTCGCCTCTTGAATGCCCCGTCCGACAGCATCGATCTGTGCCTGGGCTTGCTCGAGCGTTACGCCGTCAGCCAGGCGCCCCACGAAGAAGAAGTTGTTATTGCCTCGGCCGATGGTGTGACCAGACCCTTCCTGAGCTGGGAGCCAGATCTGCACGCTCCCTCTGAACTCGAAACCCGAAGGCATCACTCCCACAATCTCGGTGGGGGCGCCATCCAGGGTGAGCGTTCTACCGATGACGCTCTCGTCCCCCCCGAGCCGGCCCTGCCAATAGGCGTGGCTCAGGATGGCCACAGCAGGCCCACCGAGGACGGCCTCTTCGGGAAGGAAGGGCCTCCCCAAAGCGGGGGCCACACCCAGGGTATTGAAGAAGTTGGGGGTCACCTGACTGGACTGGACCCGTTCAGCCTCGTCGGTCCCAGTTACCAGGAGTTGCGGATTGAAGACGAGGAAAGCACCCATCTCCTCGAAAACCGATAGGCCTCCTTTGTAATCCCGGAAATCATCGTACGAGAGGGAGTTCTGAGGCACAGTCTCATTGGCCTTCCATCCCCATACGAGACGATCCGGTTCCGGGAAGGGCAGCGGTCGCAGCACAGAAGCGTTGATGGCGCTGAACATCAGCGTCACAGCCCCTATGCCCACACCCAGAATCAGGACAGTTAGGCCGGCGTGAAGCGGAGAGCGTCGAAAAGCCCGAAGGGCGTAACGGAGGTCGCCGAACAGATCGGACATGAAGGGGCTCCTGTTCCTGATCTCTTAAATGGGCCCGGATGC
>JBDHMC010000521.1:0-2255 GCA_039656355.1 Gemmatimonadota bacterium
AGCGGATTCTCTCGAGTTGCACCCGGCGAGCCAGCTCGTGCCCAGGAGCGAACCGGTCACCGCAATGCCGACGCCGTCCAGGAAGTCGCGCCGGGTGATCGGCCGGTCCATGCCGAGTTCATGGTCGTCTAGCTCGCTCGTGGTGGCACTCCCAAGAAGGCGTTGGTTCGAAGAGGCTGCTCGACAAACCAATGCAAAGCGATCTTGAGACGAGGGTAAGTTCGGACGTCCAGCCGTGTCAACGGCTCCGGAGCCATCGTCGCGGGGCTCGAGCGGCTGGAGGGCAACATCGCGGTACCAGCCACAGAGGCGGACTCACCCGCTCGCTCGCGGCCTTGAGCCCTGTGCCGGCCCCCGGGTATCTGAGCTAACCTGCCTTCTCGAAGACCGGAAGGCCCCGCTTACACCTCCTCCAATCCTCGACGCCATGAGAGATCGAACAACACATCTTAGCCGCAGGGATTTCCTGAGAACATCGGCCGTTGCCGCAGCAGGATTATGCGCTGCTCCCTATATCTCCTGTTCCACTCGGGCCCTGCCTGTGCCCATGAAACGGGAATTCGGAAGGCTGGGATTTGGAGTGACCACGCTGGGTCTCGGCGGGCAGGCCTCCCTGCAGTGGACATCCGCCACGGAAGATCCGGTTGAGATCCTCCTGAAGGCCTTCAAAACGGGAGTGAACTACTTCGACACCTCCAATCTCTACGGGCCCAGCCAGGCCTATTTCGGAAGGGCCTTCAGAAAGCTGCAGTTGATACCCGGGCAGCCGAACTATGACGAGCCACTCCGGAGATCCATCTTCCTCACTTCGAAGACACGTATTCGCTGGGCCAAGGGCGGATACGAAGTGGAAGGAGTGCGTAACAAGACAGACGGGGTCTCCCCTTCTCATACGCTCTACGATGTCAAACGTACCCTCAGCCAGATCTTCGGGGATGGAACCGGCAGATACCCCGAGGGCGCGTACCTGGACATGGTATTGATCCACAGCTTGCGCCACGAAAACGAGGTGGATGTACTCTACCAGGGGATGGAAGATACCGCTCCAGATATGGAACACATTGGCGCCCTGGCAGCGCTCAGGGACGTGAGGGACGGAACCAACCTCACGGGATTGAATCCCGCCAAGGAAAGACTCATCCGCCATATCGGCTTCTCCGGCCACTGGTCATCTCCGGTCATGATGAAGATGATCCGGCGGGATTCCCATGACATCCTCGACGGTATGCTCGTCGCCATCAATGCCAATGACAAGCTCAACCTGAACATGCAGCACAATGTGATCCCCGTGGCCGCTGCGAAGAACATGGGAATCATCGCCATGAAGGTCTTCGCGGATGGCGCCATGTATACCAAGCCGGCGGACTGGTCCAGGACCTCCGAGCATGTGGTCAGGACGGTGGGCAGTGAAGACCTACCCAGCCAGCCTCTGGTGCACTATTCCCTGACTACTCCTGGCATTCACACTGCCATCATCGGGATCGGACATATTGATGCTGACCCGGCCAAGTGCCAGCTTCACCAGAACTTTCTTGCCGCTCAAATCGAGCCGGATGGATTGGGAGAGGGCGACCGGAAGCGGATCGAGAATATGGCACTGGCTGCCAAGGAAGGAAGAACCAACTACTTCCAGATCCAGGAAGGTGCTTTGACCCCGCCGCAAGCGCCGGAACTGACGCAGGAGCTAAGAGGGGATGAACGGGTGGTCACCCTGGCCTGGAACACCGCTGTGGCCGGAGACGAGCCCATCGAACGCTACGAGATCTGGCGCGACGGGGAAAAGGCTGGGGAGTTGCCTCATCGACCACAGACAGGTCCTGCACCATTTAGTTTCGAGGATTCCCCGGGCAACCGTTCAGCATCTACCTATAGATTGGTCACCGTCGATGCAGCCGGCAACAGGGTGGAATCGGAAAGACTTGCAGCAGGTTCCGTTTAAGAGAGTTCTGCCAAGCAAGCCGTTCGCGATTTCGCCGTATGCTTCTCCCGCCACCGCCTTGCACCGATTTCCGAAGGAGTAGCTGTGCCGAAGGACCTCAGCACGGCTCACATCCGGACGTCTCTATACGTCTCCGATTTCAACCGAGCCCCAAGACACTCTTGAAGACGAAAGCGCCACAAATCGCTGTTGCGGAACCTGTTTCGAAGAGCAAAAGGAGCCAGAATCGGGGTTTCCGGCAGATCCGAGGAGCTGCATTCCGTTAAGCTGACGCTAGTGGACGCAGGTGGACGTCCATGGAAACTCACCGAAACTA
>JBDHMC010000522.1:0-2956 GCA_039656355.1 Gemmatimonadota bacterium
CTCCGGCGGCACGGTCCAGCTCAGCCAGTTCTCGGTTCCAGTCGTAGAGAGCCTGCCGGAATTCGATTTGGATGGATTGGTAGGTCCTCAGGGCGTCTAAATACTCGACGAAGGAGATTTCTCCCTCACGATAACTCAGTTCAGCGATTTCCATACTCGTGTCCGCCTCTTCCAGCAGCCCCTCCTGAATGAGCTGAAGGGTTTGCCGGTGAAGCTGGAGGTGGTTGTGGTGGATCATGAGTTCGGCTTGGAGCTCCAACAGCAGCCCTTCTCCTTCATGCTCCAACTGCCTGAGGTTTTGCCGGTCTCTCTCGACGGCGGCCCGGGAAAAGTTCCAGAGCGGGATCTGGACTCCTATGCCCAGCTTGAAGATGTCCCCGTCCAGCTCCTGGGCCGACGTGGCGGAGACCACGGGGCTGGGGAACCAGCCATACTGACTTGCCTTTATCTGCTGGCTCGCCGCCGCCTGGCGTTTGGCGGCCTGTTGAAGAAGGGGATGTCGGGGGAGAACCTCCGCTTCGAGCTGGCGGAATTCCGGCAAAATGACGTCGGCGGTGAGTTCACCCTCCAGGGCGTAAGACTCCGGAAGGACGTTGTCCAGGAACATGCGTAGATGTTGTCGAAACTGGGCCAGTTCGAGCTCAACCGCCTGGACTTCATTCTGAGCCCTCATGTGTTCGACGCGAAGGCGAATGGCCTCCAGGTTCCTGACCTCCCGGATTTCCTCCAGGGTCTCTTCATTCTGACGAGCAAGCGCCAGGAGTTCCCGGAGGTAGAGGATCCGATAGAAATGGAGCCGGATCTCATAGTCTACGCCTAACGTTCCGAACCGGAGCTTTTCTCCCGCCGCCTCCACCTCATACTCCAGGGATCCCATCCGATAATGACGGGCAAGGAGGTTGCCGATGGGCTGCCGGACGGTGAATTCACGCACCGACTTGTTCTCGGAGGAACCGAAGAGATCTCCTTCTCCGGCCTCGTACTCCAGCTCGGGGTTCTGGAATCGGCCCGCATCCCGACGACCTGCCACCAGGGCATCCTTTTCGGCCCGGAGGGAAAGGAGGCTCGGGTTCCGCTCCCGCCCGATGCGGAGGAGATCATCCAGCGTGTAGGATTCCTGGGGGTAGGCCTCCTGGGCGGAGGCAACCCGGGGAGGGGCATCCTGGGCCCCAGATGGGGGCTGAAGTCCCGGGGCCAGAAACGCCGGAAAGACCAACAAAAGCAGTGGCGTTCGCATCCTGGATCCTGCCTGTCGACGTCAGAGTCGGGTTAGTTCCCGTAAAGAAGCACCTGGCAGGATACGAAGACTTCCACACGAGGACAAATCCGGACAAAGGCGGGAAGCTGGGAGTAGATCCTCCGAGCGTTTGACGCCGAGAGTGAACCCCGGCAATATCCAAGGACCTGCCCATAAACGACCACTTAGGAGGCCAAGTGTCTCACGATCCACGCGTGTTGCTCGGTCCCGGGCCCAGCAACGTACATCCTAGAGTTTTTCAGGCCATGATCAGCCCCATCCTGGGCTATCTGGATCCTGACTTCTTGTTGGCCATGGACGAAACCATGGCCCGCCTCCGATACCTTTTCCAAACGGAGAACGAGTTCTCCATCACTCTTCCGGGCACCGGTATGGCCGCCATGGAAGCGGCCATTTGTAACGTAGTCGAGCCCGGTGACGAGATCATCGTGGGGATTCACGGGTTCTTCGGGCAACGCATGGCCGAGATCGTTGAGCGTCACGGTGGTACGGCCGTGCGAGTGGAGGTTGAGTTCGGTCATGTAGTCAGAGAGAGGCAGATTCGACAGGCCTTGGACGAACATCCCAACGCCAAAATGGTAGGGGTGGTCCATGGCGAGACCTCCTCAGGGATTGGCCAACCTTTGGAGGCGATTGGGAAGCTCGTCCGGGAGCGTGGGAAGCTCTTTCTGGTGGACACGGTCTGCTCCCTGGGTGGGGCTGACATCCCGGTAGATAGTCATCTAATCGACATTTGCTATAGCGGCGGTCAGAAATGCCTCGGAGGGCCGGCGGGGATTTCCTGCATCACCCTGAACCAGCGAGCCCAAGAGATTATTCAGGCCCGCACCAAGCCGGTGGACACCTGGTACTTGGACCTGATGTTGATCAAGAAGTACTGGTTCGCCGATCGGGTGTACCACCACACGGCCCCGGGACCCATGGTCTTCGCCCTGAAAGAGGCTCTCACCATGATCCGGGAGGAGGGTCTGGCAAACAGGGTCGCCCGCCATAAAAAGGTGGGGGATCTTTTGAAGGAAGGGCTGACCGATCTGGGCCTGGAGCTCTTCGGAGACCCGACGAACCGGCTCTCCATGCTCACCTGCGTCATGATTCCTGAAGGCGCCGACGACGCCACTGTCAGGGCTCGCCTCTTAAGCGAGTTCGGGATCGAAATCGTTGGAGGTTTCGGGCCTTTGAAGGGGAAGGCGTGGCGCGTTGGGCTCATGGGGTACAGCGCCAGCGAGAGGAACGTTCACTACCTTCTGGCGGCGCTCAAGGAGATTCTGCCGGTGTGAGGGTTCGGACGGGTGGAGGACAGAGGAGGGGGCCGGCCACCTGGACCGGCCCCCTTTTCTTTGACGCTTTTGCGGGCGTCGATAGTACAGATCTCCCGCTGGTCTATTGAACGGGCCGCCCGTTAACGTCCAGAAGAACGGGATCCCCCAACCCCAGACCCTTTAGGCCATCAAGCTGGGTCGCGGCGTCTCCCACCACGAGAAAGATCATCCGGTCCACATCCAGATACTGCTGCGCCACCTCCCGATGCCGGTCCACAGTCATGCCCCTGACGGTCTCCTCCTCCTGCGCCACATAATCGAAGGGCATGTCATAGGTGGCGATCTGACCAAGCATCCCCAGCAGGGCCCCGGCGGTTTCAAATCGCCGGGTATTCGAAAGAGTCAATGCATCCTTGGTGAAAGCCATGTCGTCTTCAGA
>JBDHMC010000523.1:0-2251 GCA_039656355.1 Gemmatimonadota bacterium
AGATCGAGATCAGCTACACAACCACGCTGGCTAACTATGCGAATTCATTGACCAATAACGAAGTGGCCCAGCGGTGGACGAACCTGCAACAGCCGGATCATATGGGGCTCAGCAGTGATGTCCGACTGCTGAAGTCCCGCTGATTAAACGAAAACGCCTCATCTTCAGCGACAAATGGGTGCGGTCGGTTTCATGGGAACGATCATGATCGAAACCATCAAAGCTGTAAAAATACTCATCCCCTTGATCTGTCTTCTCCTCGTCTCATGCACGCAAGGCCCACCAGAAGAAGTGGGGAGCAGGGATCAGGCGCAGAATATTCCTGCCTGGTTCAAGGACGGCAAGTTCGGGATGTTCATTCATTGGGGGCCCTATTCGGTGCTCGGGGGCGAATGGAAGGGACGTCGAATCGAACAGGGGGATATCGCGGAGTGGATCATGCAGCGCTTCCAGATCCCCGTGGAGGAATACCGGACGGTCGCGGCCACATTCAATCCGACCGGTTTCGATGCCCGGGAATGGGTGTCACTGGCGAAGAAAACCGGGATGAAATACATCATCATTACAGCCAAACATCATGACGGCTTCGCCATGTATGACTCAGGGGTCAGTGACTACAATATCGCGGACTACACTCCCTTCAAACGTGACCCCCTGAGAGAGCTTTCGGAAGCCTGTGCCGAGGCCGGTATCAAATTCGGCGTCTATTATTCCCATCGCGAGGACTGGGAGCACCCCTACGCCTATGGGAATTTCTGGGATTTTGATTCATCCCAAACCAATCTGGATACAATGGACCATCCGGAGCTGTTTCGCCGATACCTCGATGAGAAGGCCGTCCTCCAGTTAAAGGAACTGTTGACCGAATACGGTCCTCTGGGTGTCGTCTGGTTCGACCGGGGGATGTACACCCAGGAGCAGGGGCAGGAGTTTGTCGATCTGGTCCACAACCTGCAGCCGGGATGCCTGGTCAACGGTCGGGTTGGCCACTACGACAAGGAGCTCCTGGGCGACTACCAGAGCATGACCGATAACGGCATGCCGATCGGCGGAATCGAGGAATACTGGGAGACCCCGCAGACCTTGAATGACACCTGGGGCTACAGCCAATTCGATGAAAACTGGAAGACTCCCGACGAAGTGATCCGACGCATGGTCACCATTGTGAGTAAAGGGGGCAATTACCTGTTGAACGTCGGCCCGACAGGCCAGGGGATTATCCCGGACCCCTCGGTCAGGATACTGAATGTGGTCGGAGATTGGATGCAAGAACACTCGGAGAGCATCTATGGAACGTCGCCATCTCCGTTTCCCTACGAGCTGCCCTGGGGATACTGCACGCGAAAGGACAGCCGACTCTTCCTGCATGTTTTCGACTGGCCCGAGAATGGACAGCTGAGTCTAAATGGGTTGAACAACAGAATCGAAAGAGCCTATTCGCTCTTGGATCCGGAAGAGGCACTCACTGTGGACCGGGATGAAGCCGGCGGCCTCATGATCGGTCTGCCCGCAGAACGGCCGGATGGCATTGACTCGGTTCTTGTTCTTGAAATCGAGGGAGGGCCCGATATCGACCCCTATATCGTGGAACAGGGCGAAGACGGGTCTGTCCTCCTGGACTACCTGTCCGCGTCCACATCCGGAAACGCCCAGAAACGATTCAACAGGCGAGGAGAGTCCGGACATTTTCATATCTCGAAAATGCAGACACCTGAGGACTCGGTGGAGTGGCACGTCCAGATGAACGCCCCGGGGACCTATCACGTCGACATCACCTATGCCGCCAGACCCGGATGGGAAGACGCTCACTACGTCTTGGAGATGGGTCAGGAACGGATCGAGGGTACGGTTGAATCCACGGAAGGATGGTACGAGTACAAAACCGAAAGGATTGGCCAACTCGACGTGGAAGAAACCGGCCGGACCATGGTCAAGATCTATCCCAAAGACCCCCTGGATCATTACCTGATGTATTTCAATAGAATCGAATTGAAGCCGGCCGACAGCGGCGGTGATGAGCCCGAAAATACCGGCTGATCAACATCCGGCCGGCGCAGGATAACCGCGCCATGGAAGTTCAGGATCCGGCGATCCGCGAGGAGATGCGCACCATCGTGTACGAGTTGGTGCGGCGAGGAGAGCCTCTGTGAGCGCAGCCGCGCAGCATTCAAGGCTCTCCAGGGAGCGGTGGGAAGAGTTCTCCTACGACCAGCAGATCCTGATGATCGCCAACGAGCTACACCGAACGGCT
>JBDHMC010000524.1:0-2480 GCA_039656355.1 Gemmatimonadota bacterium
TACTTCCGGGCCCTCGAGGCCATACATGAGGCCGGGCCCTGAGATGCCGAGAGACCCGGCGCCTATTCCCCGGGAGACCGAGCCCTGGTGCGCCAAGAAGCTGGACCCTGATGCGGTGCCTGTGGGTGAAGACGCTATGGTCGGCGGGTTTGCGCCTCAACGCCGCGGCGGCCAACGCGCCAACCGCAACATCTCATCCACCACCCCGAAAGGGTGCCGACCGTCCCCTACCCGTCCTCCGGCGAACCTCCTGCCTCGGGTGACTTTCCTCTGTCCACCTGACTCGCCAGCCAGTCATAGACAGGTCGAGGGAGAATCCGAGCGCTCCAGGCGATTGCGGCCAAGGGCCAGGGAAAAGCTCTCTTGAGAATGGCCCGGGCCATGAGCTCGACCGCCGGTTCCAGCTCCATGAGGAAGGGCATCCGGTGCCGGTTCTGTGCCGTCATGGCAGTTTTGACGAACCCAGGCGTGATGACCGTCACGTCCACCCCCGACCCCCTGAGGTCGATGCGGAGGCTCTCGAAGAAATTCGTCATCCCACCCTTGCTCGCCGAGTACGCAGCCGACATGGGGAGACCTGCGAATCCAGCGATACTGGACACGGCCACGATTTGTCCTTGACCCCGTTCGAGCATTCCCTCGAGAACGGCGTCCGTGGCGAAAACAGCCCCCAGAAGGTTGATGCCAATGACCCGTTCGACCTCCGAGGCGTTGAAGGCCTCGACACGGGTGTTAATGCTCACCCCGGCGTTGGCTACGAGAAGGTCAACGGGACCCAACTCTTCCTCGCACCTCCGGATGGCCCCTGCCACCTGATCCCGCTGCGAAACATCGCAAGGAAAGACGCCGGCTTTTCCACCCTGCTCCCGGACCCTGCCCGCCACCTCTTCCAGGTGAGCTTCGCGCCGAGCTGCCAACCCCACGGCATACCCCTCCTGGCTCAACCGGACCGCAAGGCCCATCCCGAAGCCCGAGGAGGCACCAGTGATGAAGCACACGCCACGGTTTTTCATCAGGTGTTTCCTCCTGAGGGAGCCTAGGCACCCACCACTTCTTGAAGAAGAAGGGGCGACAGGAAGGAAAGGTAGCCACTTGGAGAAATGATGCCGACAAAAAAAGGGGGCGAAGGGATCGCAACCCCCCCGCCACCGCAAAAAAAAGTGCCGGAGGAGGGACTCGAACCCCCGACTCGCGGATTATGATTCCGCTGCTCTAACCAGCTGAGCTACTCCGGCTTGGACCTAAAAGGTCATCGGGCCTCCAGAGGGTGTCAAGAGGATGTTGACCGAATTTTCTTGCGCTTTGGGCACCTTCGGTCCCAGGGTGGAGGTGATCGTTTCATCTGGACATGAAGGGGCCGCCCGTCAGGGCCGTATCCTTCGAGGAATCCCAGGCATTTGAGGGGATCCGAACCGGTTCGGGCTCCCCTCCCGCTCCAAGGAGAATACCATGGATTCTACCGCCATTTTTGCCCTCCTGGCCGCTTTCGGGTTCGGGGCTGTGTTCACGTCTCTTCGAGTCCTCTGGGAGTATGAGCGTGGGGTCATCTTCCGCCTTGGGAAACTCACCCGGGCAAAAGGGCCAGGCCTCATCTTTCTGGTCCCCTTTGGCTTGGAACGGATGCGGAGGATGGACCTGAGGATCGTGGCTTTGGACATCCCTCCGCAGGACACCATCACGAAAGACAACGTCAGCCTCTCGGTAAACGCCGTAGTCTACTTCCGTGTGGCCGACCCGGCCAAAGCCGTTGTGGAGATCGAAGACTACTACTTCGCCACCAGCCAGTTGGCCCAGACGACGCTGCGGAGCGTGATCGGACAGTCTGAACTGGACGAACTCCTGGCGGAGAGGGAACAGATCAACGAGGTCGTCCGCGAAATTATCGACCAAGGCACGGATCCCTGGGGAATCGATGTCACCGGGGTGGAAATCAAGGACATCGACCTTCCCAAGGAGATGAAGCGGGCCATGGCCAAGCAGGCCGAGGCGGAGCGGGAGCGGAGGGGCAAGGTCATCGCTGCCGAAGGGGAATATCAGGCCTCCAAGAAGCTGGCTCTGGCAGCCAATACCATCGAGAAGCATCCGGTAGCCATCCAGCTCCGCTTCATGCAGACGGCCGTAGAGATCGCGGCGGAGAACAACTCCACCACCGTCTTCCCCATTCCCATGGAGCTGTTCGGGGCCATCGCCAAGGGTCATGGCCCCTCGTTGACGGAAGAGGAGATCAAGGCCCTGGAAGCAGGTGATGACGAGGATCCATCCTTACCCGAGGGAACCGATACTCAGCTCCTCGCCGAAACGGCCAAGTCGATCCTGGGCATCGGGTCGGGAAAAGAAAAGAAACAGAAGGAGAAAGTCCAGGTTTCCCCTGAAGAGGACTGATCCCTTCCGGATCATCAGGAAGAAACACCAAAAGAGGACTACTGCAGAGTATCCGCCGCCGTGTCTTTCGGTTCAGTGAAGTAAAGGATCTCACCGTC
>JBDHMC010000525.1:0-2578 GCA_039656355.1 Gemmatimonadota bacterium
ACGAAGCAGTCTTTGCTACCGTCCTCCGGCGTGATGAACCCGAAACCCTTTTGATCGTTGAACCACTTCACTGTTCCTGTAGCACGCATCTTTGCGCTCCTTGGATGTGCGAGTCGGAGCCACGTTGATACGTACTTACCGACCAGCTTTGTTTGCGCGGATATCCCGCGCGTAGCGTGACCGTCTCGGTCACAAAAGAAAGAGCGGCGGCCTCCAAGAACGAGACCCCCGCCCTCATCAGATGTTGTCAACCCTTGTCCCGGGTGACAACGAACGATCGCGAACCGCCCTTACTATGTCAACTGTCGAAGCTTCGGGTTTTGGGGTGGTCATCCTACGACGACGTGGGTGATGGCGGGGGTGGCAAATGACGGTTTGCCGGGGCTGGGGTGAAGAAGCCGCCGAATAGTCCTGCAATCCCCAATGGGCCATCTTGCCCCACACAGAGTTAGGACCCCCCATCGGTCCCTCCGGGGACAAAATGTCGCCGGCTTGCGGAAGCCCTCACGCCAAACCGTTTTCCTCTCTTTCCTTTCAGCCTTGAAGTGGTTTCCCCCCAACAACTTACACCTCTCCTACATCGAAGTCTCATTTTTCTGGCACTGGCCCTCTGATTGCATTATATGGGGCCACTTTAGCGCCGGATCGGGGCATTTCGGTGCCGAGAAGAGGTTTCCCCGCGGCGGTGTCTAAGAAAAAGGACATATGAAATGTTGAATGTAGTAGATGGGAGGACTCGGGAATGAAGCGACGCGAATTCATCCGGATGACCTCCTACGGTGTTGCCGGGACCGCGGCTCTGAGTGGCGTCACTACCGATTGGTATGGTCTGTACGGGAATCCAACGGTCAACCCGGGGACTGATGGAGAGCAGGTCATTCCCTCCTTCTGTGAGCTCTGCTTCTGGAAGTGCGGAATCCTGGCCCATGTAAAGGAGGGGAAGGTCACCAAGATCAAGGGGAACCCCAAAGATCCCCTCTCCCAGGGACATCTCTGTCCACGGGGTGCAGGAGGGACTGGGATTCTCTATGACCCGGACCGGCTGAAAAAGCCCATGGTCCGTCGGGACGCCCGGGGCTCCCAGGTGTTCGAGGAGGTCTCCTGGGATGCGGCTCTAAACGAGGTGGCGGAGAACTTCGAGCGGATCAAAGCCCGTTACGGACCCGAGGCGCTGGCTCTCTTCTCCCACGGGTATGGGGGGAACTGGATGAAGCACCTCTTCCACGCCTACGGATCACCCAACATTGCGGCGCCTTCCTATGCACAGTGCCGTGGACCCAGAGACGTGGGGTTCGACCTCACTTTTGGGTGGGGTGTGGGATCGCCAGAACGAACAGACATCAAGAACTCCCAATGCTTGGTCCTCATCGGGAGCCACCTGGGGGAGAATATGCACAATACCCAGGTGCAGGAGTTCGCCGAGGCCATCCGCAATGGAGCCAAGGTCATCACGGTGGATCCCCGATTCTCGGTGGCGGCCAGCAAATCTGAGGAGTGGATGCCCATTAAGCCCGGTACGGACATCGCCCTTCTCCTGGCCTGGATGAACGTCATCGTGGGCGAGGGGCTCTACGACCGGCGGTATGTGGAGACTTACGGGTACGGGTTCGAGCAACTCCAGGCACATGTCCAACCCTACTCCCCTGAGTGGGCCTACACTCGGACAGGCCTCGATCCGGATCAGATCAGGCGCACGGCCCGAATGATGGCGGCTTCACGTCCTGCCACCCTGGTACATCCGGGCCGTCACGTGACCTGGTATGGGAACGACACCCAGAGGTCAAGAGCCATTGCTCTCCTGAATGCTCTCTTGGGATCCTGGGGAAGGAGAGGCGGGTTTTTCGTGCCGTCCACCATGGAGATCCCACCCTACGAGTATCCTGGGTACCTGGATCACGAGGCCGAGGTGGCCGACCGGCCGAGTCCAAGCGATTATCCGCTGGCTGATCAAGTTCTGGCTCAGGGGGTGTGCGACGCGACCATCCCGGGCGGTGTCGGGGACTCCCGCATCAAAGGGTGGATGGTTTACGGGTCCAACCTGCCCACCACCCTCCCCAATCCGGAGCAGACCTACCGGGCCATCCAGGAGTTGGACTTCCTGGTGACCGTGGATATCCTCCCGGCGGAGATCGTGGGCTGGTCGGATGTGGTGCTTCCCGAGGCCACCTACCTGGAGCGGTGCGACGAGGTCTTCACGCCTCCCTGGCGGGTTCCTTACGTGGCTGTCCGACAAGAAATTGCCCGGGAGTTGGGTCATCGTATCGGCCTCCCGGACTTCTTCCCCTGGGAGGATTCGGTTGAGTATGCAAAGACCCGGGTCGAAGCCGCCGGGTTGGATTGCGATGTCCTTCAAAGGGATGGGGTCATCGTGGGCGAGCAGGGCCCCATCTATTTCGAGGAGGGCGCTGCCCCGGTTTTCTGGACGGATTCGGGAAAGATCGAGTTCTACTCCCAAAAACTGGCCGCCCAGGGGTTCGATCCCATGCCTACCTGGCATGACGAGGATGTGGAGGATCCACCTCAGGGGTACTATCGCCTGCTTTTCGGCCGCTCTCCCGTCCACACGTTCGGTCGGACC
>JBDHMC010000526.1:0-2236 GCA_039656355.1 Gemmatimonadota bacterium
GGGAACAGTCTTTGTGGGGCTGAAAGCCCAGGAGGACGAGTTTGAAGACTGGCCCGACGACGGACTTGCCCTCGCGGATGTGAATATCTGGCATTGGGCCGATGATCGGATTCAGACCGTCCAGATGTCACAGTTGTCGCGAGATCGGGATCGCACCTATTTGGCCGCCATCCACCTGAACGAGCGCAGGATGGTTCCTCTGGCCACGGAGAAGATGCGAACCGTGGAAGTGACCAGGGACGGTCGCTGGGGCATGGGCCGCGACGACACCGACTTTGTCTCTGATTGGAAACCCCGGGTTGCCAACTATTACCGGATCGACACCCGGACCGGCGAGAGCAGCCAGGTGTTGACAGCTCATGAGCGGACCTACGGGTTCTCCCCCGACGGCCAGCACTACCTTTATTGGTCGGACGGGCAATTCTTCGCCTACGGGGTTGACGACGACGTCCATGTCAATCTCACTGCTGCGGGCCCGGCGGATTTCACCAACCTCGAATATGACCACCCGGGAGATAAGCCTCCTTACGGTGTGGCTGGATGGTCCAGCGATGGGGAATCGGTCCTTTTCAACCACCGCTATGACGTCTGGCTTCAACCCCTGGATGGGACCCGGGCATCCAACCTCACCCAGGGCAGGGGCCAGCAAGACGACATCAGGTTCCGGTACCTCCGGACCGATCCCGACGAACGGTCCATCGACCTCGAAGGACCCCTCCTCTTCTCTGCTTACGGCGAATGGACGAAGATGGCAGGGTTCTTCGAGTTTGATGATGGGGATCTGAAGGAGCTGGCGTGGGAGGAGAAGAGCTTCGGTCGTCTCCAGAAGGCCCAGGACGCCGACCGGTACCTCTTTAGCGTAGAGACCTTCCAGGACTTCCCTGATTTGTGGGTTAGCGGTAGGAACCTCTCGACTCGGGATCGAGTGACGATGGCAAACCCCCAGCAAGAGGATTATCTCTGGGGCCACCGTATCCTCATCGACTACACGAACAATGACGGTGTACGGCTGCAGGGCACCCTGGCTATTCCCGATAACTACGAGGAGGGTCAGACGCTCCCCATGGTCGTCCGGTTCTAAGAGAAGGACTCTCAAAACCTACATGCCTATCCCACGCCCGCCTTCAGTAACCGACCCAACTTCGCCGGCTTCGTAAGCAACGGGTACCTCATCCTTCAACCCGACATCCACTTCCGCGTCGGTAGCTCCCATTCCGATATGCTGGAGTGCGTGGAGGCAGCCACACGGAAAGTCATCGAGATGGGCTACGCCAATCCGACGGCCATTGGATTGCAGGGAGGCTCGTATAGCGGTGGCGGCTCGGCGTACATCGCCACCCGGTCCGACATGTTCGCCGCTGTGGTCCATCGGGCAGCACCCATCAACCTGGTGAGCGAGTTCAACCAGCTTTTTGTGGGGAGTGGCCAGAACAACCACAGTTATGACATTTACGGTCAGGGCCGGTACGGAACCAATCCCTTCGATGACTTCCAGCTCTACTGGGATCAGTCCCCTATCTCAGGGGTGGAGCAGATGAACACGCCAGTCTTGTACCTGCACGGGACGGTGGATGGATCGGTGAATTGGGAGCAGGGGTTGGAGTGGTACAACGCTCTCCGGTTTCTCGGGAAACCCATCATCTGGCTCTCCTATCCCGGAGAGGGCCACAGCCTGCGCCGGTTGGAGAACCAGATCGACTTCCAGTACCGCATGAGGCAGTTCTTCGAACACTACTTGAAGGGGGCACCGGCTCCGGAGTGGATGACGGATGGGGTTCCCCAGGTGGAGAAGGAAGAACACCTTCGCGGGTTTGCGCCGAAGGTATTTGAGCGTCCGGACACAGCGGGAGGAAAGGGCAGGGGACGCCAATGAGAGACTCGTCTCTGACGAGATTGTTAGAGGGGATGTCAGTCTCTCCATACTTCCTCACGGCCGGACTGGTGCTGGCCTGTGGACTGGCGTGCGCTCCGGAAACGCCGAATTCGGATCTCGAGAATGAAGGGGCTGCCTCATTTCTCGAGGCGCCGCTGCCACCCCCCGCCGAGTGGGGATCACTGGTCGGTGAATACGCCAGTAACACGGATACTCTCTCGCTTCTTGAGGACGAACAGATCCCTTACGTCCTCTTCTGGAAAGGCGGCGGGCAGAGCCTTCGACCGGTTTCAGACACCACCTTCGAGCTCACGGCGAATGGGGGGACCCTTACGGTACGTCGGCAAAGAGATGGAAGGGTCG
>JBDHMC010000527.1:0-2216 GCA_039656355.1 Gemmatimonadota bacterium
CAAAAAGGAAGAGAAGAAGAACGCGCCAGATGGGCTCAACAGCGGCCAGGTCCACCAGGAGAACCTTTGCGACCACTAGAAGAAGGGTTGCCATACCCGTCTTTTGGAGGAGGGCTCGATCCTTCCATAACCCACCAACCAACAGCACCGTTCCTTCGAATCCGAACCCCAAACTCATCAACGCCTGACCCTGCTCGAAGGGGTAGAGCTCTTTGGCAGTCCAGGCCAGAAGGCCCAAGTACGCTGCGAAAAAGTAAACCAATCGCAATTGCCGGTTGAGAAGGAGCGTTCCGATGAAGGCCGCGCCCGCCACTGCCGCCAGATCGTAGAAAGCGGCGGGATTGCCGGCCCAGAGGCTCCGGCTGGTTTCCATCCCACCCATGAAGAGACTCAGCACCACAAAAGCCGGGATGTGCCCGAGGTTGGAAAGGAGAGAACTCCTCCACCGAGCCGCTATTAACTGGGAAAGAACGGCAGCTAGAACGAAGGCCAGAAGAAGGGCAGACGGGTGGGCAGCCAATTCTCGACCGATAAGGAACATGAAGCCCAGGTAGGCGCCAGCAAAGAAGGCCTGTCGTCCATCAGAGTTGTTGATCCGTGTCCCGATGAAAGCGGCCCCGCCGATGGCCACCAGGTCGAAAACAACGGAGAGATTGCCCTCCAGGAGGTTGTCGGCGAAGGCCAACCGAGAAAGGAATAGCCCCAGGACCAGGAGTTCTACGACTCCGCCCAATCCAAGGAGCACCTTGCTGCCTTTTCTCAAGCCCACGGTGAAGAGAACCCCCGCCTCGGCAATGAACGCCAAGTACAGAATATCACCGGTCAGAACCAGCCCTATCCCAACGGTGGCTAGGGAGATTGCCACGAAGCTCTGGGTGCTGGCTGAATCCTCCGGATCCCGAGAACGGGAAAGCCACCATCCGACTCCCTGAGCAAGAAATGCGGTACCCAAAAATACCCACCCCAGCCTCAGGCGGGACAGTTCCCAAAGCCACATGGACATCAGAATTCCCACGAGCGGCATCAGGAGGGAGAGGGCATCGAGGTGGACGTTCCACGCCAGGTCGCGGAGCCCAAGCGAAAAAACGTTCACTTCCCCTGCCCTCGCATCGGTGCTTTCTGGCCGGGGCCACCCATCAGGGTTCTGGGCCCTCAATCGAGCCCGCATGAGCGGCACCAACCAGAACACCAGAGCACAGAACCCGATTACGCTCTGAACAACCCAACGCGAACCCACGGAGGAACCGACGCCCTGCCCCACGGCGATGGAGAGGACCGGCCAGGAAATGAACGCCGCCACCACCATGACCGCTCGCCAAGCCCTGGCCAAATAGATGGCCGACACCGCGGCGACAATTAGAGACACGTACAGAGCGAACCCAGCTACCTCCGTTGTGGGAGCCGTCAACAAGAGGGGAGTGACCAGGGCGCCGATGAGTCCCACCATCGCCAGGGCCTGAAGGCCGCTCCGAAGGGCGAGGTAGATCCCCAAACCGGAAGCAGCCACCAGGAAACCAAAGGCGGTTGGGTATGACACCAGCTCATACCACTGATGTCCCACAAAACCCGTGATAAATAAGGTGGCGATGCCACCCCCCGCCAAAACCGTACCCAATGGCTCACCCCCGCTGGCACCCTTGAAGCCCAGAAATACCAGCGCGATACCGGTAATCACGCCGATGGCGATCCGGACCCACTCAGTGAGCCATCCCTGGTCGATGGAGTACTTGAAGAAGAACGCCACACTGAGCAGGAGAAGGACGATCCCAACGCGGCTGAGAAGGGTGCCGCCGGGCACCAGAATCCTCAATCCCTCCAGGAGTCTCGGGCCCTCCAGGAGTCTCGGGCCCGGCCTTTTCGCCATCTCGCCTTTGGAGGCTTTCGATTGAGCGGTAGGAGCGAAAGCAGGTCCGTCGGATTCGGGCGGATGGTACCATTCAGGAAGTTGATCTTCCGGCCTTGAGGGGGAGGCGGAAGATGCCGGCTTGCTTTCCGCCGGAGCCTCCTGGGCCGTCGACCCCTCAGCTTCTACCGGCCCGGCCGGACCAGTTCGAAGGTCCTGGAGAAGCTCGAGAACCCGATTCAACAAGCGTTCGAGGCGCGCAACACGGGCTTCAAGGTCGTCCCTTGGCGAACCAGCCATGGGTGCCCCCTTCCATCCGGAGGAATTTTCCTGGGAGAAGATCTGAAAGTAAGGAGGGGAAACCACTCCAGCA
>JBDHMC010000528.1:0-2733 GCA_039656355.1 Gemmatimonadota bacterium
GGTGGGCCACGAAACCACCACCGAAGAGTTTGTGTTTATCGGCCCGGGTGTCACCATCTGTGGAAGAGTGAAGATCGGGGCAGGTGCCTATATCGGTGCTGGGAGCGTCGTTCGAAACGACCTTGTCATCGGAGAGGATAGCACGGTGGGCCTCGGTGCTGTCGTCGTGACAGACGTTCCGCCGGGCGTTACGGTGATCGGGAATCCTGCAAGGCCACTGGAGCCCTAGCCCTCCTCACCTGACCTATGAACCCAATCGGAGTGATCGGATCCGGGCACGCGGGAATAACGGCGGCCAAAGCGCTGGTCGCGAGGGGACACCGGCCCGTGATACTCGATGTGGGCGAGGGCCTGGACTCTGAAACGCAGGAGGTTGTGGATCGGCTTGGCCGGCAATCCAAAACCGAGTGGGATGACGCTGACCTGCAGAGGGTGGTCCGAAACGACACCGTTTTTGGAGACCACCCCAAGCGCCTGGCATTCGGATCTGATTTCGTCTATGCCGGCAATCGCGGCCGAGCTCCCTTGAACGTGGCTGAGGACGGCCCCAGCCCGTCCTTTGCCCGGGGTGGTTTTAGCGGGGTTTGGGGAGCAACGATGTCGAAAGGATCCTTCGGGACATGCCGCTCTCCGGTGCAGAGGATTCGCTGACCGATTCCTTCCCCATGTACAAGACGGAATTGGACCCCATCCGGTTGCCTCCCATCGTTGAAGCCTGTCTCGGTCGGCTATCCAGATCCAAGTCCCTCAATAATCGAGAGGATGTGGCGTTCGGCCGGGCTCGGCTGGCGGTGCGAGCCTCCGATGGCCCGGACGGACTCGGTTGTGTTTATTGCGGGCGATGTTATTCAGGGTGTGTGTACGACTCCATTCACAACACCGATCAGGAACTCGGCGTACTGGAACGCACGGGACAGGTGGACTATCGGCCGGACCGGATGGTGACTCGGATCGACGAAGGGGAAGCTTGGGTGGAGCTGGTCTGCGAGAGGAATGATGGGACATCCGAGACGCTGCGGTTGAGCCGGGTGTTCGTCGCGGCTGGAGCCATCAACTCCACCAGATTGGTGCTCGAGTCGAAAGGCCTTTTCCATCGGCCGGTTCCGATGAAGTCAACCCAAGGATTCGTCGTGCCGATGCTGAGTATGGTAGGCGCCCCCTTCACCTGGCCCGACGCGAACACCCTCACCGGGATGTTTTTTGAGTTCAGAGTGCCTCACTTCCCGGACCACTGGGTGCATACTCAGATCAATGCGGCCAATGATCTGGTCCTTGCTCGACTCGACTATCAGCCTCAACGAGGCCGACTCAAAGACCGGCTCTTGAAGTTTGGATTGGGTCGACTACTCGTCGGGTTCTGCAACTTTCATTCTGCCGACGCCGGCGGCTATGAGTTGACGCTGCGACCGGGCGAGAAGGGTGGCCGGAGCATTCTCGACATCGAACCGAGGCCTTCCGCTGCCTACGAGAGGATTGCCAAGCTTGGGGCAAAGAGACTCCTGTCACTGCTATCGAAGGTCGGCGTGTTTCCCCTTCTGCCTCTGATGTTGGGCGATCCCAAAAGGCCGGCGAGTTGGCATTTTGGTGGGACCCTTCCCATGTCGGAGAGGCCGGGTGATGAGATGTCGACCGATGTCCTGGGCCGCCCTCGCGGCTGGAAGCGGGTACACATCGTCGACGAAAGCGTTTTCCCCTCCATTCCTTCCACATCGGTTGCCCTGCTTTCGATGGCGAATGCGGCAAGAATAGCCCAAACCGCAGACCTGGACTGATTCGTTCCATGACCATTCCCCGGGCAATCGTCTACCATCCATTCGGGCTCGACATCCAGTGCTGGCTCACCTCCTTCCGTATGGGCAAGGTCGCTGGGAGTGAAGAGGAGGCCCGGGTCGCCAAATTCGAGAGAAGGTTCGCCGATTATGTCGGGGCCAAGCAGGCCGTCGCCTTCCCCTTCGCACGTTCCGCCCTGTACTTTTGTCTGAGAAGTCAGAAGTGGGAGCGAGGATCGGAGATCATCATGCCTCCGATCACCATCAAGCCCATGATGGACGTGGTACTCGACCTCGGTCTAAAGCCAGTATTTGTGGACCTCGAGCGCGAAACCCTCTGCTTCGATCCGATCGAACTTGAAAAGGCCATCACCCGGAACACGAAGGCGATATTGATCACCTATCTGTTCGGGCTGACACCCAACATCGAAGAACTCGTGGCGATAAGCAGAAAGCGGGGCCTCTTTATTGTCGAAGACTTCTCCCATGCTCGGAATGCGGAGTATCGCGGCAGGAAGCTGGGCACCTTTGGCGACGTGGGCATTTATAGCTGTTCGATTACGAAGACGTTGGACGCCTACGGTGGCGGCCTGGCAGTCACCGACGACCGGGAGTTGGGGGCAGCCCTGGTCGAGGCTCAGGCTTCGCTCCATCAGACCCCTCCTCGACGCCTTCGAGCCAAGATCTTCAAGACCCTCGCCTGGAATGTGGCGACCCAAAGGTGGGTGTATACTCTGGTGGTATTTCCCCTCCTCCAGATCCTGGCCAGGCTGAACCCCGACTTGGGGAAGCGTTTGACCGGTGACCGCCTCGGCCTGGAACCGGAAACCAAGTTACCTGCAAGTTACTTTGAAAGCTTCACCTGGTTACAGGCGAGGGTGTGCCAAACGATGTTGAAGAAGGTGGCCGATGAGGACAATCGTCGGATCACCAATGTCGAAGAGTTACAGCGATCCCTTGTCCC
>JBDHMC010000529.1:0-2205 GCA_039656355.1 Gemmatimonadota bacterium
AGACAGTCAAACCCCTGAAGCTCTTGGAAAAGAGCTGCCCCCCGATGACGACGTTCCAGCGGATGCTGAAGATTCCGATCTGAATCAGGGCAGCTGTGCCCAGGTATAGGATCAGCCTCAACTCCGGTGAAACCGACAGGAACCCCCCCTTTCGGAGGGCAGGAGAGACCAAGAGGAGAATCACGATGGGAACGACGGTCCCCAGGAGGATCTGCAGCACGATGAGACTGAGGAAGAGGCGGCTCTCCACCAACTGACTCAGGATCGCGATGGATTCCTCTGCTTCGTACAGTCTGTGGATGAAGTCCAGCATCTCCAATGAGAAGTCCACGACAATGGCGTAGAAGAGGAAAGACGCCAGCTTGTCGGTGCAGACCATGTCCACTTCTTTGCCCCGGCTGAGTCGGGACCAGATGAAAAGAAATAGAACCAGGGCGATCCCGGATACGATGGCTGAGAAGAGGAAGACCACCGGCATCAGGACGCTGCTCCACCATGGGTTGGCCTTTACCGATCCGAAGATGAAGCCCACGTATCCGTGGAGAAGGAAGGCTGAAGGAATCCCGACGATGGTGATCCAACGTCCCACTCGGTGGTCGAACTTGAGGGATTTCTCCGATAAATCTGTCGCCCCCAAAGTCAGGATCAGATAGAACCAGCGGCGAATACCCGTTGAACTTCGGGCCCACCTCACCAGGTCCTCCCGGTAGTCGAACCAGATCTCCAGGAGAAGAACCACCATGAGGTACCAGGCATAGACGAACCCGAACATGGCCATGGCCGAGCGGGGGTTCGGGGTCATGAAGATTTCGTAGGACCGGAAAGGGTGGCCCAGGTGGGCCAGAAGTGGAAGAGGAGCCACGAGAAGGAAGGCCAGAGCCGTGAGGAGGGAGAGCCGGTAGGTGGGCTCCAACTCCTTCACGTTGAAAACCCGGGCCAGGGACGCCAGGATGAAGGCACCGGCCACCAGGCCGGTAAGGTAGGGGTACAGGACCACCAGCAGACCCCACTGAAGCTCGAACTCGTTGGGGAATATGAACCCTTGCATCCCTACCTCACTTCCCCGTCGAGGTTGGCGTAGAAGACCCTGGGCTCCGTATTCAGGTGGGCCTTCAGGACCTGGATATGGTTGAACCGGCGGAACCGCTCTAGCGGATTCGCCCGGTGCCCCAGCTCACCGAAGAGGCGGGCCCCCGTGGGGCAGACCTCAACGCAGGCCGGGAGAAGGCCTTCCCGCAGGCGGTGATAGCAGAAGGTGCACTTGGACGCTACGTGCTTCTCCGGGTGGATCCATCGGGCACCATACGGGCAGGCCTGGACGCAGTATCGGCAGCCGATGCAGTACTCTTCGTCCACCAAGACCACGCCGTCGGGCGTGGTGAAGGTGGCCCCAACCGGACACACCTGAACACAGGGGGCGTTGCCACAGTGGTTGCACAGCTTGGGGACGAAGAAGGTCCGGAGGATGTCGGAGTCGGAAGCGAGCTCGGGGAAGCCGTCGATCCCCCCGTTAGGGCTGTCCACCCTCACCTCCCCGTCGGCCTCAATGACGTAACGCTCAATCCAGGTGTTGAAGAAACCCTGTTCGTCAGGAACATCGTTTTCGATCTTGCAGGCCACGGCACAACGGGCGCATCCAATGCACTTCTCGGGGTCCACTCCCATGGCGTAGAGGGTCTCACCCTCCGCCACCTCTCCGGCTTCCTGGCCCAGGAGCTCGTTTGGAGCCCGGACTATGCCAAGGACCACCGGTGCAGCCAGGGCGCACCTCCGAAGAAAGTCCCGGCGATCCACTCCGGCCTCGGAGGGGAAGGGGGGCTCCTGGGGCTCCTTCGTAGGCCCGAAAGCAGGCTTTGCCTCTTCTCTCATGAACCGATCTCCGGGAAATGGGGATAGTGGCATTGCCAGCAGAGGTATCCGTTCTCGTGGGTGCTTAGTGACACCTGGGGGATCCCGGCGTCGCCCATCTCCTCCTGGGCATGACAGGACCCGCAGAAGGAGCGGGTGGTGGGTCGCGTAGGTCTCACGGTTCGGGGGGAAAGCTTGTGCTCGTCCGGAGCCTCGTGGCAGGTGGTGCAGGATAGGTTTGCATGGTGAGATACGCTTTTCTGTCGAGCGATCTGGCCGTGGCACGCTCCGCACTCCTCTGGTGTCACAGGCGGCTCAGGGGCGTGAGGAGAGTGGCAGTTGACACAGGCGACCTGC
>JBDHMC010000530.1:0-2200 GCA_039656355.1 Gemmatimonadota bacterium
CTGGGCGTCTATCACCCAGGTCAGCCATCGGCCCGTGTCATCAAAACGAAATTCGGAGACATTCCCAAGGTTCAAGCGAGCCCCGCTGGAGAGGTCCTGTAGGACCACGTCTGCTCCCCGCGGACGGTCGTTCCCGTTCCCCCCGGGAGCTCCTCCCCGACCTGCCGCGGCTCCACCCCCTGAGGCGGCCCCACCTCCGGCCGCCGAAGCCGGATACATCCTGAGGGCGATCCACCCCCCCCGCTCACCTGCAAAGGCAAAGGACTGGACGTCCTCCACCTCCGTCGTGGTGCCGGTAGCGAGATCGAGAATGGCTGCCTTGTTCCTTGCCGGAGCCCCCTGGCCCCGAGGCTTGTCGGCCTCTTCCTTGGTGGGAGTGATGGTATAGGCCAACCAACGGGAGTCGTCTGAAAAGACCACGGCACCACCGCGCTCACCCACAGGAAACCTGTGCTCCGTATCATCGGCGGTGCTTCGGACCACAAGCTCGCTATTCCCCTCACCGGGGCTGATCCGGTGGGCGAACCAGGCCCCATCCTTGGAAAGCGTGGGACCTACGATCCGCTTCCATCCCAGGATGTCCTGCAGGCCGATGGCTCGGGGTTCAGAATTCTCTTCCAGGATCTGACCCATCAGGAGGGTGGGAGCCCCCATGAGGACCATCGCCAGGATCGACAACCTCGAGAAGAGGTTCCGGGTGAGTCGGGATCTCATATTCCATGCTCCTTGAAGAGGGATCGGGATGCCCCGATCTCGGTCTAGTAGACTTAGCTTGGCTGATGGCTGGAATAGTGGCCCTCGCGAGAGGCGGCGCAAGGGTAATGGACTGCCAAAGGGAGCAACCGATCTCCTCCGACTGTGACCTTTGCCACAGACGGCCCGGAATCGATGGAAGAAATTCGATGCTCGGAAAGGTGGAGCAGCCTATCTTGCAGCATACTCACAATGCGTTTCGTCACTGCGGGTAGCCTTTCGCACACGATGCAGCCCAAACCAAACCGGAGATAACGAGGAATGAGTCTCACGCGGATGATTCAGAAAACCCTCGGCTTCCTACCGCTCCTTGCCCTCCCTGCACTTCTGGCGGCCCAGGAACCCACACAGGTCAGCTTTGGAGGCCAGGTTCGTCCTAGGTTCGAAAGCCGGAAGCCAGGGGACGAGTCTTGGACCAGCTTCACCTCCATGCGTGTCAGGGCGGCCCTCGATGCTCGGTTGGAGGGTAATGTCCGCATTTTCGTCCAAATGCAGGACGTACGCCTCTTTGGTGAGGAGAGCAACACTCTTACGGATTACCGGGCCGACAATTTCGATCTTCACCAGGGGTTCGTAGAACTGACGGAGGTGCCTTCTCTCGGCGGGGCCCTAAGAGTAGGCCGCCAGGAACTGGCCTTGGGGGAGCAACGGCTCCTGGGGGCGGTCAACTGGACACAACAGGGCCGGAGTTTCGACGGCTTCCGTTACACCAACCAATCCAGCGGCGGAGTCACCGTCAATCTCTTCGCCATGAAGCTCAGGGAAGACACCTCGGAAGACCAGGACTGGGAGTCGTCGTTCGTAGGTGCCTACGGAACCTTGCCAATGGGGGACGCCGGGGCCCTTGATGTCTACGGGTTACTCACGACCGATTCCAGAGAGGAGAACCAAGGGGAACTCACCTTTGGAAGCCTCTGGAAGGGACAGGCCGGCCCCATCAACCTCCGCATCGAAGGAAGTCTCCAGACCGGTGAACGAGATGGGACCGATGTTTCGGCTTACATGGTGGGTGCAAGCGCCAGAGCCAAGATCCACGAATCCGCCACCGCCACGCTCTGGTACGACTACCTTTCCGGGGATGATGATCCGGAAGACGATGAGATCGGCGTATTCAACACCCTCTTTGCCACCAACCACGCGTTCTACGGGCTCGCCGACTATTTCCTGAACATTCCGGTTCACACCGGAGGCCTGGGGCTGAAGGACGCCGCGGTGAAGTTCGCATTCGTCCTTTCGCCCAAGGCCGGACTCAAGGTAGACCTACACAACTTCCAGGCCGCTCAGGAGGGGGACCTGTCCACCCAGTCTCTGGCCAATGAGGTGGACCTCACCCTCACCTACCAGTGCTCCCGTGCCCTGACCGTGATGAGCGGGTACTCCTACGTTCAGGCCAAAGACGGGATCAAGGAGTTGGGCCGGTTGTCGGACAACGCTCAATGGATCTACG
>JBDHMC010000531.1:0-2193 GCA_039656355.1 Gemmatimonadota bacterium
GCCAAGAAACCCAGGATCGGATGAAAAAGCTCTCCCAGGTAGACGTACTCACCTCCGGCTCGGGGCATGGCCGCCCCCAACTCTCCGTAACAAAGGGCTCCGCACAAGGCCAGCACACCACCGACGAGCCAGAGGCCGATCATGAGGAGGGGGCTGCCTAGCCCCGCCAAGAGGAGGCCGGATGTCGTGAAAATCCCAGCCCCAATCATATCAGCGACGACCAGATTGGTCGTGGAGAACAGTCCGAGCTTCCTCTCGAGGTCGGCCACTGCTTTGGCTCCTCCCTGCTTCGAAGGTCTCGCGGGTGAGGAGACCACGCTCCTTACTGAGTTTATGCCAAAGTCAGCATGGAGTGGGCTTGGGACATCTGGGTCCGAATCTGGAACCCATGCGGACAAGCCGTGTCACACGGAGCCGAGCAGTCCATGCACACCGAGCCGTTGCCCCCCCCCAACTGCGCGTACCTGCTCATGGCATGCTTTTCTCGACCCTGTACTTCGAAGTAATACGCGTAACGCATGATTCTGCTCACCGGCACTTCCTGAGGGCATTCGCCAACACACTCCACGCACCCGTGGCGGCAATAGCGTGAGTTCACCGAAAGTGCCAAGCGATCGAGGAATTCCTCATCCGGTTGTGAGAGCCTCGTTCCAGATATCGCAACGACTCGGTCGATATTGTCGAAGTCATTGAGACTGACACAGACCGAGTGTGCGTCCGGGTTTTGGATGACCCATTGGATGCTGCCAAAGCGGAGCTGATCCGCAGTCCGTAGATCGTACCGTTCGGCGAATCCCTTTTCTTCAGCCGTCATGTTCTCTGGATCGAACGAGTCAAAGTGCAGGACGCCCGGGGCGCTCTTCATGATCGTCGTGCCAACATTGTTCGCTTTGCACGCCGCCAGAATCTGATTTCCTTGCTCGCTATTCATGAAGTTGTAAACCAACAACATCATATCGAAACGCCCATCCTCAGCCGCGGCAGAGAGGACTTCGGCCATGTTGCCCTGCCCCGTCCTGGAAGGGCCATGGTATGAGACGCCCGCGAACCTCACCCGGCCTTCGGCCTTGAGGCGTTCAATCGCCGCGTGGTAACCTGGGTGATCTAGAAACTCGACTGTAGGCGTATGGTGCATGGAATACGCATCGATATAGTCCGTTTGCAGACGCTGTAGACTCAGTCGTATGCGATCGAGCACCTCGGATTCGGTTTCTCCGCCCCTGAACACCGCTTTGGTCGCGATGAAAACGTTCTCGCGGCCAATGTGTGGGAGCGCTTCACCGATGGTGCGCTCAGCCGCGCCGTTTCCATATGACTCAGCGGTATCGAAATAGTTGATGCCCTTATCGAACGCGGCGCGTACCAGCGTCGATTCCCTGAGCGGGCCAGTTCCAAATCCGATATCGGAGACGCGCCAGCCGGTTCTACCGAGTGTCTTGTAGCTCTGAATGCTCGGAGTCTGGCGAGCCTGTTCCCCGCTCAAACTCGCTGGCGAGCCCGCTGCGGCCGCGGCAAGGCCACCAGCCAACGTTGCCCCGCCAGCCCTCACGAAGCTCCGTCTTGAGAGCTTGTTCCGGTCGGCCTTTGGGCGTGAATCTCCGCTCATTCGGAATCTCCTTTTGTCATGCTCGGTCGAGCGGTTGGGGGTCTCCCATGCCGCTTACGCCGCGTAGGGGCTGGGCAATCCGAGGCCCCAAGGTGGTCCCGCGACTGCTGAGGAATCTGCGGGAGGGTGATGGGGCCGGGCAAGGAATGGAGGAGAGGAGAGTCATACCCCAAAGGCGAGTGTCAGGTGAATACTGTACTTCTTCGGTCCGCACTCTACGCAGATACACTCAAGTAAGGGGAAACGGTCTCTTTCCTCATTACGCCGGAAACAGGCCGGAAACCGGTCACGCCTGAGTCTGCACTCCCAGAAAACATCCACTGCCTGTCCTCTGGGACCACCCCAGCCCTATGATGAGGCATGAAGATTCTCATGAGCCTCATCTTCTATCCCAGAGGTGGGAGCGCCCAGGTGGCCCGCTACCTATCACGGGCCTTGATCGAGCTGGGTCACGAAGTCCACCTAGCCACAGGCACGCTCCGGGACGGAGATCCGCACCACGATGCCCAGCTGTTCTTCGAGGGAATCCCACTGACCCTGGTCGACTACACCGACGCTTTACGAGGTTTTGAAAACGGACAGGATCC
>JBDHMC010000532.1:0-2181 GCA_039656355.1 Gemmatimonadota bacterium
GTTCCTGCATAGGGCCGGTGGTCGCAAGGCGTCACGTTGTGATTTGCACAAAGTGACTCTTGTGATCATAAACCCGCTGGACGCCATGGGCGGAAGGGTAGGGAAGGCAATGACGGCACCCATGATCGAATGGACACTCGAGATTCTCGAGTGGGTCCGAGGCCAACTCTTTGAGAACTGGCCTGAAGCCCAGTTGAGGGGGAGTGCGCCAGACCTGGATCCTGAACCATACAGGATCCGGTTCAGGGACAAGGGAAGAGAACTTTGGTTGACCCTCCTGCCACCAGCCATCTGTAATACCGCCGTCGCCGACGTCACGTCACTCCTGGAATCGGAAGATTGGATTCGCCTCATGCAAGAAACCGGGCAGGTATCCGTTGGGGTCCAGGAGCACACCAAGAACACGCCTGCCCTCGTTCTGCCTTAGGTTATGACCCCAACGTCAACTCCACGGCCACAGAGATTCGAACCTCCCTCCTCCAACAGCTGGGAGTGAAGGGGGCGAAAGCCAAGGAAGGGGGGAATTCCATGTCAGAACTCACCATGGCCGCAACGGTCCTCATCACCCTCGCCCTGGTTTTCTATTCCGTTGGCGTTTGGGCGGAACACATTTCCCGGTACCTGAAACCATGGCACACGTATGCGTTCTGGACGGGGTTTTTCTTTGACACCTCGGGGACGTTTGCCATGGAATTGATCGAACCGGGATTCAATTGGTCGAGCTCACACACCATCACAGGCCAAATCGCCCTATGGCTCATGTTCGGCCACGCTGTTTGGGCAACCTATGTGGTCCGAAGAGGGAGCGAGTCGGCGCGGGCAAGTTTCCACCGCCTCAGTCTGGTCGTGTGGGGGGTTTGGCTCGTGCCCTACCTTGGCGGGATGTTTCTGGGAATGACGGGATAGGGGCATTCAAACCCTACCGTGCAAAGAAACCGGAGATTACCTGAGGGGCTAGCGTGAACCGCCGTCCTCACATCCCGTATGCTTTCAGCTTCCGGTAGAGATTCCTCTCACTGATTCCGAGGATCCCGGCGGCTTTCCCCCTGTGACCGCCTACCGAATCCAAGACACGCTCAATGTGCTGCCGCTCCAACTCGGCCAGGGAGGGAAGAGGCCCATTCGCATGTACCGATGACCCGGAGACCCTGGACCCGAGAGCACCTGGCAGGTGTTCTGGGTCAATCTCATCCCCCTCACAGACGACGAGTGCCCTCTCCACAGCGTGCAATAGCTCCCGGACGTTGCCGGGCCAATCGTGCTGACGAAGGAGGGTTCGCGCCTGTGGGCTGATTCGTTTCCGAAGCCCAAAGCGGTCGTTGAGAACCTTAGTGAAATGATCCGTCAAAAGATCCACGTCCCCTTCTCGGTCGCGCAGAGGCGGAAGGCTCAAGATGATGGTGCTGAGGCGATAAAAGAGGTCCTCCCTGAAGAGCTCCTGCTTGACCATCCCTGCCAGGTCTCGGTTCGTGGCCAGGACGACCCTCACGTCCACCTTGATCTCGGTCGTTCCTCCCACGTGCCTAAAGGTCGAGGTGTCGAGAACCCGGAGAAGCTTCACCTGCGTACTGGGACTGAGTTCACCGATCTCGTCAAGGAATATCGTTCCCCCTTCGGCCACCTCGAACAGGCCAGGCTTTTTCCGGTCCGCACCGGTGAAGGCGCCGCGTTCATGCCCAAACAACTCACTCTGAAGGAGTTCCCTTTGGAGGGCGGCACATTCCACTACGACAAAGGGACGTTCGGCCCGATTGCTCCGAGCGTGGATCAGTTTCGCCACCATCTCCTTCCCTGACCCGGTTTCCCCCGTGATGAGGATCGTAGAGTCGCTGGGGGCCACCCGCTCCGCCAACTCCAGGGTCTTTCGGAACTCCGGGCTATCCCCCACGATCCAGTCCCCGGGATCCCGGGGCACCAAGCCCCGCTCGAGAACGGTAGCCCGCCGGTTTAGCGACTGGCGTTCGAGGGCTCGTTGGATCCGGACCTCCAGCTCATCCAAAGGACAAGGTTTGGAGACGTAATCGAATGCCCCCATCCGAATGGCTTCGATTGCGGTGTCCATGGACCCATGCCCGGTCAGCATGAGAACCTCGCTCCCGGGACTCATGGTCCTCGCACCCTTCAACACGTCCAACCCCGAGAGGTCGGGTAGCTGCAGGTCGAGGAGAATGACGTCGGGTT
>JBDHMC010000533.1:0-2176 GCA_039656355.1 Gemmatimonadota bacterium
CTCTCCCTTCCCATCGACAAGGACTTCGCTCCGAGGGCGGCACCCGGAGACCGGGTTGATCTGACGGGGGTCAAGGCTCTCATCGTGGATGATCTCGAGACCAACAGGAGGATTTTTCGGGACTTCCTGGAGACGGCTGGGGCCAGAGTCCAGGTTACCGAAAGTGCCGTCGAGGCCCTGAGCCTCCTTCAAACCCTCCAGGCTCAGGAGCCCTTCGACTTCGTGATCCTCGATCTCCTCATGCCAGGCCGGGATGGCTTCCAGCTTGCCGAGGATATTCGCCTCGATCCCGAACTCCGGGATCTACCGCTCATGATCCTCACCTCCTCGGCTCGTCCCGGGGATCGAAAACTGGCGGCCCGACTCCGGGTCAACGGGTTCCTTCAGAAGCCCGTATCCCGAGCGGACCTCCTACGGGGGGTCAACGGAATCCTCCATGACCGAGGTGCGGGAGATGCCTCGGGTGCCTCCGGTAAGGGTGCCAAGGAAGGCGGGGATACGACTCCATCCCCATCCCGGGAGCTTACGGAAGGGCTGAAAGTCATGGTTGCTGAGGACAATCTGGTGAACCAACAGGTCGCCATGGGCCTTCTGAAGCGATGGGGGTGCGAGGTGACGGTGGTTGGAAATGGAATCGAGGCCCTGGAGGCCCTGAAGGTCAGCATCCCGGAGCTGATCCTGATGGATGTTCAAATGCCGGAGATGGACGGGTTGGAAGCCACGAGGAAGATCCGCAAGGACCCGCGATTCTCCTCCATACCCATCCTGGCGCTCACCGCCCATGTTCTTCCCGAGGAACGTCAGAAGTGCAAGGATGCAGGGATGGACGACTATGTGCCCAAACCGTTCAAACCTGGTGAACTCCGGGAACGGGTCGAACATTGGGCGCGGGAGAGGCTGGGAATGGGTGAGGCCAAGGAATCAAACGCCGAGGGAAGGGAAGCCCCAGTCACGCGGGATGCCGAACCGGGAGCTGCTGAGCCTGAAGCTGCCGAAGAACAGGATTCGTCGTCTCCCCCCGTCCTATTGGAGGAGTTCAGAGCAACCATGCGGGAAGCCGGTATCGAGTCCGTGGTGGACGCAGCGGTTGAGGCATACGTTGGAGAAACACCCAGGCGGATGGAGGCTTTGGAGGCAGCAGTGGAAGCCGGGGATTGGAAGGCTGTCGAGAGAGAAGCCCACGGGATAAAATCAGGATCCAAGAACCTCCGGGCCGATCATTTCGGGAGGCTTCTGGAGGAAGTGGAAGAGGCGGGCAGGGAAGGACGGGAGGCCGACATCAAAGCGGCTTTCCCCGAGCTGAGAACGGCATTTCAGCAGGTGATGGATTTCCTCAATGAGCAAGGATCGGCGCCCGAATGAGCGATTCAGCCCACTGGCTTGAGGGTGTATTGGAGAAAGCGGGAAAAACCACGGGGGGAGCGGTTTCCCTCCTGAATACCCTTTCTCTGGGTGAGGCTTGGCAGAACGCGTCGAACGCCACCGGCATCCATCAGAGCGAAATCGCCGATCTGGTAGCTCTTTTCTTCCACCTCCCTCGGGCCGACCTGGGAGAGGTGGAGAACAAGGCCCTGAAACTGGTGCCGGAATCATTGGCTCACCAATATCTGATTCTCCCTCTCAAGGAGGATTACCGGCGACTGGTGGTCGCAACCGCTGATCCCACCGACCTGGAGGCCGAGCAGGCTATTGGGTTCGCATCCGGACGAGGGATCTCTCTGGTGGTGGCGTCCCATGCCGAACTCCAGGAGGCGATTCTGGCCCAATACTCCCCGGACCGGGACGTGGCCAGGATCTTATTTCAGGTCAGGCCAGAGTTGGACGACAGCCTCGGGGATATTCGCCTCATCGAAGAGGAGGACGATCCAACTCCGTCACTGGAGGAAGCGGGATCCGGGCCTCTCGTTAATCTGACCAATGTGATCCTCAAGGAGGCCGTCGAAGGGGGTGCCAGCGACATCCACCTCCAGCCGACACCCCACGGGGGAGTCATCCGGTACCGGATCGATGGCGTGTTGAGGAACTCGGGGACCATGCCCCTGACGGTCCTGACCCGGGTCGTGTCACGGATCAAAATCATGGCTCGGCTGGATATCGCCGACCGGCTCAGGCCCCAGGACGGCCGGGCCAAGGTGGGCTTCGGAGACAAGAAGGTGGACCTTCGAATATCCACGGT
>JBDHMC010000534.1:0-2167 GCA_039656355.1 Gemmatimonadota bacterium
CTGGGGATCTTCTTTCTGCGGTTCTCCACCTCGTAGTGGATTCGCAGGGGATTCCCCACCGTCACCCCTCGGGGTGTTCGACGAAGTACGGCTAGGTCCCTGATGACCTGCTCGGAAAGCCATCCGCTGACCACGATGAGGCCCAGCATGGCCCCAAAGAGTAGATAGAGGAGGTTGTTACCGGTATTAAAAGCAGCGAATCCTACGGCGAAGGACGCCAGTGTAAAAACCAACCCCGCCCGTGTGAACTGGATCCGCCGCCAAGCATGGATCCTTCGTCGGAAAGCCTTGACGGCGGCTCCAGTCGAAGTAAGGAAGCGTGCTCCCCGTTTTGCGATCCGTCCGACTTCCCCCAAAAATCCCATCAGACGGGAACCGGGACCTCCTGAATGATCTCCTCCAGAATCACCGCCGCTTCCTGGTGCGCTTCTGCGGTAGAAGCGGCTGTTCCCACAGGAAGGAGGCGATGGGCGAAGCAGGGAACCGCCATGGTCAGAATGTCGTCGGGCGCCAGGAAGGTCCTGCCCTGAACCATGGCGTAGGCCCTGGCCGCCTTGAAGAGAGCTACGGCCCCCCGGGGACTCACCCCGATCTGGAGCCGTGATTCCACCCTGGTGCGTCGCACGATCTCCTGAAGGAAGTCCACCAAAGATGGATCTGCCCGAACCTCATCGACCTGGGCCTGAAGGTGCAACACCTGGGAGGGGAGGAGGACGGCGCGGATTCGGTCAAGGAGCTCGTCGAGTTGGGAGGACTCGATGAGGATGCGACGTTCGGCTTCCTCGTCCGGGTAGCCAATGGTGAGTCGCATCAGGAAGCGATCCAATTGGCTCTCGGGAAGGGGGTAGGTGCCATGGTGCTCCAGCGGGTTTTGGGTGGCCAGGACAAGAAAGGGGGCTGGTAGTTGGAAGGTCTTGTCATCGATGGTGACCATTCCCTCCTGCATGGCTTGGAGAAGCCCGCTTTGTGTCCGGGGGGGAGCCCGGTTGATTTCGTCAGCCAGGAGGATGTTCGTAAAGATCGGACCCGGCCTGGTCTCGAACTCGGACGTCCGAGGATTATAGAGGGACACTCCGAGAACGTCGGAGGGGAGCAGGTCGCTCGTAAATTGAATCCGACGAAAAATGAGGCCCAAGCTTCGCGCCAAGGCGTGGGCCAGGGTGGTTTTGCCTACTCCGGGCACATCCTCGAACAAGATGTGACCACGTGCCAGGAGGGCAGCGACCGCAAGACGGACTACCTCGCGCTTGCCATGGAAGACGACCTCCACTTCATCAACCAGGCCCTCCAGGAGTCCAAGTTCAGGTCGAGTAATTGGGTTGGCCACCGTATCAGGCATCATTCTTCAGTAGGCTGAGGGACTCCCGGGCCGGGAGTTCAGGAAAGAAGTTACTCGGTCGGGGATGGTTTAACACCGCCCGCAAACGAAAGGTTTCTCGGTGTCGCCGCGGCGTTGACACCCCCTGGGGGCTACTCTAGCTTCCCCTACCGTTTTTCAGCCGAATGTTTTTCAAACACTAGCCGTTATTTTGCGGGCCTTTTCAGGCGTCCTGAGCCTATGAAGAAGCCGTGGCTTTTCCCGGTCGTCAGCGTCATCGCGGCCGTTATTACTCTAGCCTTCGTGCAGTCGCAAGAGGGGGAGGCTCCGCCCTCTGCTCCGGCTACCACGACGGTTCACCCTATCGCTTTTCCCCACAATACACATGCCGGGGAGTTTCGGATCGACTGCCAGTACTGCCATTTCTCGGCAGAGCGGTCTGTGGATGCCGGAATGCCGCCGGTTTCTTCCTGCATGGGCTGCCACCCCATGGTTCGGGGAAGAAACAACCCTGAGGAAATTCAGAAACTCGTGGGTTTCTTTGAACGGGGTGAGGCCATTCCATGGGTCCGGATCTATAAGGTCCCGGACCATGTGAAGTTCCCCCACATGCGGCATGTAGCGAAGGATGCCGGAGCTCTGGAATGCCAAGAATGCCACGGGCAGGTGGAGGAGATCGAGGTGATCGAAGAGGTTGAGCAACCCCTCAAGATGGGCTGGTGCGTACAGTGTCACCGGGACAACGATGCCTCAGTCGATTGCACCGTTTGCCATTACTGATCTCGTCCACCCCATCTCGGGGGCCGGCTCATAGGGAGCCTCTGCGCAAGTGGGGTGCGGCCGCGCACA
>JBDHMC010000535.1:0-2159 GCA_039656355.1 Gemmatimonadota bacterium
TGAGGAGGGCAGCGTTTAGTGCTTCGGGTTGGGCTCCGGACGCGCTTGTTGCGTGGGGCGCCCGGGAATAGGGCGAACTCATAGTTCTACCTTCTCGCAGTTAGGAATGTCTTTCTCAATTACCGCGAGACCTCTCCACCACCCCCAATCCACCGGATCCAAACTCCGGAAAAGACCTGGGAAGGGTCGGAGGGGCCTCAGTGGGCTTCAGCCCTCCCGGCTGGTGAGCTCTGCTCGGACCATCCGAGCCAACTCGATCCGCCGGGGCTTTCCATTCCCCGTTCTGGGAAGTCGTCGAGGAAGCGAACCAGGTCAGGGACCTTATAATCCGCCAGAGTCACTCGACACCAGTCGATTACTTCCGGACCGGTCACAATCGCTCCCTCTATGGGGACGATACAGGCACAAATAGCTTCACCGAGTACGTCGTCCGGAACCCCCACCACCGCCGCCTCACGAACCGCCGGGTGGACCTGAAGTCGGTCTTCCACCTCCCGGGGATACACGCTGAAACCATGCCGAATGATAACCTCTTTGCGCCTTCCCACCAAATGCAGATAACCCTCTTCGTCCATGACTCCGAGGTCACCGGTGAGGAGAAAACCGTCATCCCGGATAACTTTGCGGGTCTCTTGTGGCTGCCGGTAGTACCGTCGCATGACCCCAGGGCCTCGGATGGCGATCTCCCCTACGCTTTCCGTCGGAAGGGGAGCCCCGTCGTTGTCCAGAACCTGGATCTCCACCCCCGCCAGGGGGCGGCCCACGGTATGGTGACGCTTCTCTGGGGGATCTTCCGGATCGGTGATGCACACGACTGAAGCCCCCTCTGTGAGGGAGTAGGCCACTCGAAAATCGGGACAGATCTCCCGTTCAACATCCCGCCTGAGGTCGTCGGAGGCCGGCCCCCCTGCAGCAAGAGCCAACCGGAGGGAGGAAAGGTCCAGTGAGGCTTCCTTCTGCTCCCTGAGGCCCGTCGAGAAGAGCGTGGGGACCCCATAGTGGACGGTGGCTCGGTGTCGTTGGATCAGAGCCAACGTTTCAGCTGCGCCAAACCCACTCTGGAGAATCAGGGTGGAACCTGAGAGGATCGAGCCAACAATCCCCATTCCCAAGCCAAACACGTGGAAAAAGCCCGTCACCCCGATGATCCGGTCCTCCGGTCCCAACTTCAAAGCCTTTGCAGTCTGGGCCGCCACTTCCAGTAGATTGGCGTGGGTCAGCTCCACCCCCTTGGGTTTCCCCATGGTACCGGCGGTATAGAGTATGGCCAGAGAATCCTCAACAGGATCGACTTCAAGAGGGGGATAATCCCTTCCTCCCCCGGATGACAAAAGATCCTCGAACTGGAAGATCTGATCATCGTACCAGAGGTCCTCTTCCCCAACCGTAACCACGTATTGAAGCTCCGGGAGTTGAGGAAGAAGCTCATCGAAGAGGGAGAGGAAGTCGTCGCCCATATGTTCCTCCACGGTCACAGCCAGAACCGTTTCGGAGTGCCGGAGCATGTATCGGAGCTCCGGTTTCGTCAGGTGTGGATTCAGGGGAACGATCACCGCACCCAGCTTTGCGGCGGCGAAGAGGGATATCACAAACTCTGGACATGGGGGCAGGATCAGCGCTACGCGATCTCCGGCCTCGATCCCAAGGGAACTGAAGGCGGCGGCCAGCGAATCGGAGCGGCTATCCACTTGTCCAAAAGTGATCAAGGAGTCCTGATGGAGCAGAAACGCTCCTTCCGGATCCTGGGTAGCCCGATTAGCCAGGGATGCAGCGATGGACATGCCTTCGACGCGCTCAACGAGCGCCATGGCGCCTCCAGGAGAGGTTCGGGAAAAGACCAGGAAAACTAGGTTTCACTTAAGAGGCCGTCAAATAGAAGAAGAAACCCAGTAAATCCATTAGAAACAGAGACTTGTGAGTATTCGAACCCGTCCTAGAAGGCTGTTGCGAAAGTGGGGCGAGCCGCGTTACACGCGCCACGGGGCCATATGGTAGGCGGGAGTTCGACGGCATAGCCGTGCGCTACGGCGAGAACTCCCAACGAAGCAGATGGCCCCGTGCCGCAGTAACCCGAAGGGCACAGGGGGATTGCGGCGCCATACGGCGTCATGACTCCTCCCCGATGCTTCAGCATCGCATTCGTCGTCCTTCCTTGTCTG
>JBDHMC010000536.1:0-2158 GCA_039656355.1 Gemmatimonadota bacterium
TCCCCCGTATTGGATGAAGTACCCGGCGGGCAGGTCCAGGTGAGCATCGACCGCGCGCTGAACTTCCTCCACCAGGCTCACCACGTCCCGGCCTACCACGCTGCACAGAATGAGCTTCCGCCGCATCATGTTCTCCCTCAGGATCTCTTGCGGCCCCTGTTCATGCCGGATGTCCGCAAGCTGCGTAAGGGGAATGCGCTCTCCGTTCGGCGCGTCCACCAACAGGTTCTTCACCTTTTCTTCATCGTGCCGGTATTCCTCGCTGAGTCGTAGGAGGATCGACGTGATTCGGTCTTCTTCGTAAACGTCCGTGACCTCGATCCCGTTCAAGGCGGTCTCCACCAGGTCTGCCACATGGCTTACCGGGATTCCGTATCGAGCCAGCTCACTTCGGTCCAGGTCCACAACTAACTGAGGAATGCCGGCCGTTTGCTCGACCTGGAGATCGGCCACTCCCTCCACGTCTTCCATAACGTGCCGGATCTATTCGATGGCGTCGTTGAGGATGTCCCAATCGTTGCCGAATACCTTGATCGCTAGCTCGCCACCCGAGCCCGTGAGCATTTCCGCAATCTTGTTCCCGATGGGCTGCTCGAAGAGGTAGGTGACTCCAGGAATCTGGCCCAACTCCTGGCGCATCGCCTCCGTCAGTTCCTGGAAATCCCGTTCTCTCTCCTCCTTCGGAACGAGGAGAAGGTTGTAGTGGCTGTGATTGACCGGATGAACATGCTCACTCCCTTCTGCCGACCCCGTCGTTCGGGCCACCGAAACCACTTCGGGGAAGGACATGAAGATGTTCTCCACCTGCCCGCCGATGCGGGCTGCCTCATCCAGGGAGGTCTCAGGCAACATCACCGTGGATGCCATGATGGAGCCTTCGTCCAGCGGTGGCACGAACTCTTTGCCGAGGAGTTGATAAATCCCCGCAGCGCCGACAGAGAGAATCACGCAGGAGACCACGATCGCCCGTTTGCGGTCCAGGGCGTACCGCAGGGAGACCTCATACCTCGCGGAAAGAAATCTGATAATTGGATCCCTGCGTTCCTTCTGGTTATCCACCTTGAGGAAAACGGAGCATAACAGGGGCTGCAGGGTGAGGTTGAGGATGAGGGACCCGAAGAGGGCGGCGGCCACGGCGATGGCCGTGGGCTTGAACATAGCTCCCTCGATCCCCTGGAGGCTCAACAGCGGCAGGAACACGAGGATGATGATGAGGCTCGTGGCAAAAAGGTGGGTTCCAACGTCTTTGGCCGCCTCGTAGGTCAACTCCACTATCGAGGCTTCTCCTTTTCGCTCCCGCAGAACCCGGACGATGTTCTCCACCATGATGATGGTGCCGCTCGCCACCTTCCCCACCCCAATGGCAAGTCCTCCCATGGACATCACCGTCAGATCGACGCCGCTTAGGGCCAAGATGATAAGGGCGATGAAGATGGAGAGGGGGATGGTGAGACCCGAGATCAGCGAAGCCCTTGTGTCACAGAGGAAGACCAACATGACCAACAGGATCAGGATGGTTCCCTCGATGATGGATCGGTTCACGTGACCGATTGACTTTGCGATGAGGAGGGATTGATCGTAGAACTGCTCGATGCGGACCCCAGCCGGTAGATCCGAAGAGATTTGGCTCAGAGCATCTTTCACCCGCTCAATGGCTGCCAGGGTATTGACCCCGTATTGCTTCTGAACGGTTACGGCGACAGCAGGCTCTCCATTGTAGCTGGCGTCATCTCTCCGGAATTTCCCTCCCACCCGGATGTCGGCGACGTCACTCACAAAAACGGGGACGTTGTTTCGGGAAGCGATGACGGTATTGGCTATGTCCTCCATGCTTGCGATACGGCCAAGCCCCTTGATGAGCTCCTCCTGGGCGCCGCGGGCCAGGAGGCCACCTGAAAAGTTCCGATTGCTCTTCTCGATGGCCTCCCTGACATCGTTGATGGTGATGTCGTAGTGCTTAAGCATCTCCGGTTTGAGAAACACCTGGAATTGCTTGACGGACCCACCGAAGTTGATGACGAAAGAAACGCCGGGGACGCCTTGAAGGCGGTAGCGAATCGTCCAATCTGCAATGGACCTGAGCTCGAGGGGGTCCTCGGTCTCACCCAAAACCGCAAACTCGAAGACTTCCCCCATTCTCGATGAGACAGGCCCGAGA
>JBDHMC010000537.1:0-2143 GCA_039656355.1 Gemmatimonadota bacterium
AATGCGGCCATGCGCCCGAGCGGCACCCTCAACGGCATCATCGAGGGACTGTAATCCCAGTACCTGAAGGCTAAGCAACACCGAAAAGATAGGGCGCGGGTTCAACGGAACCCGCCCCTTCTCCTCCCCCTCTGTTCAAGCCTGTTTTGAAGCCTGTTACCCTGCCTCCCAATTCCTTATAGTTGGTGGCTGAAATGCCCTGAAAACGATCATACCTGGAGTCTACCGTGGCACCCTCCCCTACCGATCCTTTTGGCGCTCTCGCCACCCTTGATCTTCCGGAAGGCCCGACCTCCTTCTACCGCCTCACCAAGCTCGAGGAAGCGGGTATCGCGAGCCTGGATCGACTCCCTTTTTCCATCCGGATCCTCCTGGAAAACGTCCTCCGCCACGCGGGGAAGGGGTTTGTCACCGAAGACCACGTCAAAGCGGTAGCGGAGTGGAGTCCCACGAATGCCGGGGCGGCTTTTCCATTCATGCCATCCCGGGTCGTTTTGCAGGATTTCACGGGCGTGCCGGCGGTGGTGGACCTGGCCTCCATGCGTTCGGCCCTGGCCTCCATGGGCGGGGACCCGAAGCGAATCAACCCTGTGGTCCCAGCCGACCTGGTCATCGACCACTCGGTTCAGGTGGACTACTCCGGGACCTCTTCCGCTTTCCAACTCAATGTGGAGAGGGAATTCGAACGGAACCGTGAGCGCTATGCCCTCCTCCGGTGGGCCCAGGAAGCGTTCGAAGACTTCAGCGTAGTCCCTCCCGGGACCGGGATCGTCCACCAGGTGAACCTCGAATACCTTGCTTCGGTGGTGCACCGAAGGCTGGACAACGGGACCTATCTTGCCTTCCCCGATACCCTGGTGGGCACCGACTCCCATACGACCATGATCAATGGCCTCGGTGTCGTCGGGTGGGGGGTTGGCGGGATCGAGGCCGAAGCCGTCCTGCTCGGTCAGCCCTACTACATGCTTCTGCCGGAGGTGGTGGGGATGAAGCTGTCGGGGCGCCTTCCGGAAGGCGCCACCGCAACCGATCTGGTTCTCCGGGTCGTGGAGATCCTCAGAGCGCATGGCGTGGTCGGTCGATTCGTGGAGTTCTTCGGGCCAGGCCTCTCCAACCTCACGCTTCCGGACCGGGCCACGTTGGCGAACATGGGCCCCGAGTACGGTGCGACCATCGGGTTCTTCCCGGTGGACGATGTCACCTTGGGGTTCCTGACCGCCTCCGGCCGCAGTCCGCAGCTGGTTGAGAGGGTGGAAAGAATCAACAAGGAGATGGGCCTCTTTCGAACCGAATCCACCCCGGACCCCGAGTACACTTCGGTCCTCGAGCTCGACATGGGATCCATCGAACCCAGTGTGGCCGGCCCCAAGCGCCCGCAGGATCGGATCTCTCTGGCCACATTGAAAAAGACATTCGCGTCGGACCTGCCCAAGCTCGTCCCTTCGGGCTTTTCACTGATGGGTGGAGACACGGAGGGCGCGACCGCTACCGCCACCACTACCGCCACCACTACCCGTCGTGCAGTCTAGGTGACACTGGACGAAGGGTCGGCCGAGATCGGGGACGGCTCAATCGTCATCGCAGCAATCACGTCCTGCACCAACACCTCCAACCCGTCCGTGATGGTGGGAGCTGGGCTCCTGGCCAAGAAAGCAGTGGAAAAGGGACTGGAGGTAAAGCCTTGGGTGAAAACCAGTTTGGCCCCTGGATCTCAAGTGGTTACCGAATACCTGACTGCGGCCGGCCTCCTCCCCTACCTGGAGAAATTGAGGTTCCACATCGTGGGCTACGGCTGCACCACATGTATCGGAAACTCGGGTCCCCTCCCGACTCCGATCCAGGACGCGGTAGTGGAAAACGGCCTGGTGGTCACGTCCATCCTTAGTGGAAACCGGAACTTCGAGGCCAGGATCCACTCGCACATCCGAGCCAACTACCTGGCCTCCCCGCCCCTGGTCGTGGCCTTTGCGCTGGCTGGACGAATCGATCTGGACGTATTCAGCGAGCCCCTTGCCCATGACCCCGAAGGGAATCCGGTTTTCCTGGCCGACCTATGGCCAACGCCAGAGGAGGTTCGCGAGACCATCGCCACATCCCTCAAACCAGAGATGTTCGAGGACCGGTACGCCAGCGTCTTCGAAGG
>JBDHMC010000538.1:0-2131 GCA_039656355.1 Gemmatimonadota bacterium
AAGGGATGGAAACGGATCGCCCCTTTGGAAGGCCCCCGGGCATCATTGTGCTGAACCCTGAACCCCCGGAATACTTTTGAGCTCCCGTCGTCCATCCGGACAGGGATGGAAAAAGAGTACTCTCGCTGCGGGTCCCGGAGGAGTTCCCGGGTACCCGAGTTCAGATCAAGGAGCTCAGCCACACGGTCAAATTGGGCCTGAGCCATTTCGAAAGAGTTAAAGGCTCGGTTGTTGCTTGCCATGGTATCTCAACTCAGAGGTTTTTCGGTCAATTTTCTCACCAGCTCTTCGGTGTCCAGAATACCATAAATCGGATCGGACGCCAGGGCTGGCCTTCATCAGGTTTAGCTGCAATAAACGGGCCCGTGATGGTCCCTTTCCTTGGGCCTTTCAGTCCTATTCCGTGATCTTTTTCCCTGGCCTTTTTCCCTCTTGCCCGGACTTCGCTCATTCCTCCACTTTGCATGGATCATACAATCAACCACCATAGGAAAGTGAAATGGATGCGAACGTCGAATGGCACGAAGGGTTGACCTTCACCGGCACGGCCGACTCGGGCTTCACCGTCCCCCTTGGTGCCGAACCGGAGGTCGGGGGGGCGAATGACGGCTTTCGACCCATGGAGCTGATGGCCGTGAGCCTCGCGGGGTGCACGGCCATGGATGTCATCTCGATTCTGCGGAAGAAAAGACAGGATGTTATCGCATTCGAGGTAAAGGTGAGGGCCCAACGAGCCGAGGAGCACCCCAAGGTGTTCACCGGCGCTGTAATCGAATACGAGGTAACAGGCCGAGGGATCCAGGAGCCGGCCCTGCGGCGATCCATCGAACTCTCGGCAGAACGGTATTGCCCTGCCCAGGGCATGCTGGCCAAGGTCATGCCCATGAAGCTGGACTACCTCATTTTCGAAGGAGATTCGAAGGAAGAGCGAGAACTCGTTGCCCGGGGAGAGTGGACGGGGACCTGAGCGTGGACCTTGCCCCTCAACTGGCAGACCGTCATCAGTCTTCCTCACCCCTGGGGGCTATCACTCTGAAAGCCTGGATCACCGACGTCATGCCCCCCGGCGTCGTCAGTGCTCCTCACGGTTGGGCGGATGCCGACGTCAACTTGTTGATTCCCGATGCCGGGTCGGACCCCATTTCCGGGCTCCCTCCCTTTAAACCGAGCCTCTGCCAGGTTCAGCGCGTGGATTGAGGGGGCTCCCGTAGGCGGTCTGAATCGCAAGCTCCAGGCGAGCGACCTCGTCATCTGACAAGAAGTCGAAATGACTGCCTCGCTTTCCCGCAGATAGTCGTCCGTTGTTTTGAAGACAGAACCGAATGAATAGATCGATCTGTCGGTCTGGCATGTCCACGACCTCCTGGATCGTCTTCTTTGTTTCGTCGTACTTGGTCAGAAACGACAACTCCTCGACAAGTTCAATGTCGATGGTACGTGCGATGAACCGGAACAACACCTCGGCCTGGGGCGTCATGTCGATGTAGGCATACCATCTAGCCGTGTCGTTTTGCACGGTCATACGCCCATCTTCGTCGAGCACATATTCGACCAGGGCCATGAGTGGCCGGGAGAATGCTTCCAACGAAGCATCATACTCGACGGGATCCCTCAGCATCGAAGCCGACACGGGAAACATGACGCCTTCAGGAGTGAAGCCCCGACGCCCGAGTATGTTGTGAATCAGAAAGCGGTGGATTCGCCCGTTGCCGTCCTCGAAGGGATGAAGGAACACGAATCCGTATGCCACCGCCGCAGCGTGCACCACGGGAGGAACGCTGCCTTCATCCATTCGCGAATGGGCGGCGATTAGACCGCCCATGAGGGATTCCAGATCCTCGGGTTTGGGACTGGCAAAGTGGACCATCTCTCGCTGCCAGACCACAGTCTCGCCGACATAATTCTGAACCTTGCGATAATCCGAATCACGAAATCTTGGATCGACAATGTGGTTTTGGAGATCGATCAGATGTGACTTCTCGCAGAAGTCTTCTTTCTCCGCGAGTTGGAGCAACGCAATGAATCGTTCAGTACGAGTCGGGTTTGGTTTGATATGTTCGATCTCAAAAGATGATTTCGTCTCCTTGGTATACAGATAGCTCAAAGCTCGCTTCAGTAGTTCCGGGGAATA
>JBDHMC010000539.1:0-2131 GCA_039656355.1 Gemmatimonadota bacterium
CCGTGGTGCTCAACTGAACGGTGGGCTCCCCCAACTTCCCCCGGCCCAAACGACCCCAAAAACCTCTGAGCGTGATGAAGAGGCCTCCCCCGAGAAGGAGGACGACCGTCAATTTCCCCGGTACCTGGAACTCCCACCCATGAGCGGCACCGTAGAAGATCCCGATGAGCAGGAGAATCGATCCGACGGCAATCCAGGTCCGCACCCTACCCCTCTTTACAGCCTCCAGTCGGCTCTTCTCCTGGGGCACGGGTCCCAGGCTCGCCTGCTCCGGTTCAGGAGTCCCTTGCAGGAGGACCGGAATACTCTCCACGACGTCGGGCCTGAGGAGGGACCGGTCCAGACGGGCTTCAAGGGCCCAGAGGACCTTTAGGATTTTTCCCCCGTAGCTCAAAGGCCCCGAGGGCGCCGGGATCTCGAAGGAGAACCCGTGGCTCGTTCCCTCCAACCACTTGCCACCATGGGCTAAAGTCTCTGTACCGCCCTCCCCCGTCACACGGTTCCCCTTCCCCTCCGTATGCCAGATGAACCGAACCTGGGCGACTCTGAACTCCACCTCCTCAAGGACGTCTACTGTGAGACGGCCCTTCACGGTCTGGCCCGGCTGAAGGACCAGGAGAGGCGGGTCCGCCGAAGAGCCGGGTGGCTCCGCCCCGGGAACGGAGGGTTCCTGGATTGAGAGGGTGAGCCGAACGGGATCCGCCACGGAGCTCTACTCCCCTTCCCCGTACACAAACCGCTCCACCTCACCATGGATTCGAGAGACGGTTTCGTGGGATGGCGCCCGGGTGAATCGGGACACGAGGATCGTAGCGGCAAAGTTGGCGAGAATGGACCAGACCGCCCCGTGGAGCCCCATGGGATGGGGGGACCCGATGAGGGAGGCCAAAGGATTCGGAGCCGACACCAGGGTAAGATAGAGCACCGCCAGCCCCACACCCATACCCCACAACACTCCCGCTTTGGTGAAAAGCCGCCGACTGGGGAAACACACACCCAGGATCGCCGGGAGGAGTTGAAGAGCCCCTGACCCGGAGAGCGTCACCAAGGTCACCAGGAACGCGAAGGTCCTCACCGAAAGGACATACCCGACTGCCAGAAGTCCGATGACGATAACCCGGCCCACCCAGACGTAATGAGCCTGGGAGCTTTCCGGGCGAATATACCGCTGGTATACGTCCCGGGTCAGAACGGTCATGTTGGAGTGGAGAATGGAATCCAAGGTAGACATGGCGGCCGCCGTCGCCCCTGCCAGGATAATTCCCGTGAGCCAGGCCGGCGCGAATTGGAAGAGGAGCTCCGGAAAAATCCGATCCGGGACGGCCATGTCAGGAAGGACCAATGCACCCCCGAGCCCCACAAGAGCCGCGGGAATGTAGAGGGTCATCAGATAGATGGGGGTGGTTGCCCCCAACCACTTGATGGTCTTTCCATCGATGGCTGAGTAATACCGGATCATCATGTGGGGTTGGAGGACAATTCCGAAGGATAGGGCAATCCCCATCCCAATCCACATCCCGGGGGTGAAGAACCCCTCAGGTCCCGGCAAGGTGAGGAGGTCCGGGCGTTCAACAGCAACCCGCCGCCAAAGCTCAAATGGGCCACCGAAAAGTTTGAAAGCCAAAAACAGGGCTCCAATCCAAACGGCCAGGTACATCCAAACACCCTGCACTACGTCCGTCCAATAGACGGCCCGAAGTCCTCCGGCCATCAGGTAACCGGCTGCGACAACCAGAAGAATCAGGGTCCCCAACTTGAAGGGGATTCGGTCCCCTGACGCCACGGAGAGGATGTACCCGAGCCCCTGTGCCTGCACCTGGATATAGAGGATCGTAAAGAGGATCGAGATGATGGCCACCAGAACCCGGACACCTTCGCTCTCGTAGAAGTCCGCCAACATGTCCGCCGGTGTTATGTACTTGAACGCCTTTCCCAGAGCCCAGATGCGACTCCCCAAAACGTACGTGATGCCCCCAACCAGTACCGTCCAGGTTCCAGCAGCCCAAAAACCGATCCCGTGGGTGTAGAAGTATCCACCAGATCCCAGGAAGGCGAAGGCCGAGTGGTAGGTGGCGACCACCGTGAGATAAAGGACGACGAACCCGGCTCTCCTGCCATAGAGTAGGAAATC
>JBDHMC010000540.1:0-4714 GCA_039656355.1 Gemmatimonadota bacterium
TGGAACCGGATAGGCCCGATCTCTCCGCAAGGGAAATGCCCCATGAAACAGCTTCTTGCTTCGCTAGTAGCCCTCACCCTCCTTCTTCCTTCTCCCGCCAGGAGCCAACAGGAAGAAGCGTACGATTATTGGCAGTTCAACCGGGAAATGATCCAGCGGGGCCAGGCGGCGATTCTCATGTGCAACGGCCTCTTCACGTCCGACAGAACCCTGGAGCAGGTTTTTGAACAAGAGCTCGCATTCCTTCGCGAGCCCATTGGAACGGCCGAGGGGGGCGACTATCTGGTAGACTGGGATCGCCGAGCGGTGGCCATCGGAGCACCAGGATACGTACCGACCATGAGGGCCGCTTTTCGGGAGGGTCTTGGCTGTGTGATCATGGCGCCGGACCAGAACTTCGACGATATCGAGAGCCTCCCGGTTCTGAAAATGCCCCCCGTCCCAGGGGACCCTGCCACCATCCCCTGGCCGGAGGGTGATCTGACTGAAGAAGGGCCCCTCCCGGTGCAACTGGATCCAGCAGCTTTGGCGGCGGCTTCCGACTGGACCTTCGAGCGAGAGTCACCTCAGCAGGTGACCTTAAGCCTCCTCGTCGTCCATCAGGGGCGAATCATCCATGAGCGTTATGCTCCGGGCGTGAATCAGTTCACGAAAACTCGGACCTGGTCAACGGCGAAGAGCATCGCCGTGACCCTCTTCGGAATGTTAGCCGACGACGGGAAAATGGCTCTGGACGAGCCACTTGGTTTCGACTGGCTTCCCCGTGGGGCCTCCCCGGATGCCGACCCTCGCGCAGAGATCACTCTTCGGCACGTCCTGAACATGTCGAGCGGACTATATCCGGTGGACAACTCCGGGTTGGAGTATGCCACCGGATCGGGGCTGGCGTATTGGGCCGGGGCCAGCTCGGTTCGGGGCGCGTTGCATAGGGCAGTGTTCCGGGAGCCCGGTACATACTGGGATTACGAGAACTACGAAACGCTATTGGCCGTCTACGCCATGAAGCGGGCTCTCGGAGACCCACAGACCTACCTGGAATTCCCCCGTCGAGCGCTTCTGGACCCCACGGGGATGCGAAACACCCTGCTGAGCGTAGACCGCTTCGGCGACTTCATCCTGAGTAGCCAGGTTTACACCACGGCCAGGGATCTGGCGCGACTCGGACTGCTATACCTACAGAACGGTGTATGGGATGGTGAGCGACTTCTCTCCCAAAAGTGGATCGATTTCGTCAGGACGCCGGCTCCCTCCACTGCGGACCGGGGTAATCAATATGGAGGTCAGTGGTGGCTGGTGCCCGACAATCGCACAGACGTGCCGAAAGACGCCTACTCGACGGCCGGAAACCGCGGTCAATACGTAATCGTGGTTCCTTCCCACGATCTGGTTATCGTTCGTCGCGGGCTGGACTACGGACGGCAGGGTTTCGACCGGTGGGACCTGACAAGGGAGGTATTGAAAGCGTTCAAGTAGTCCATGCTCTGGCCACGGATCAAGGGCAGCCGGTTCCTTTCTGAAGGGCTAGCGGCTCCATCTTGCACCTGAAATGGCCGGGCACTAAGCTCCGGCTTTGCCGGGCACTAAGCTCCGGCTTTGCCGGGCACTAAGCTCCACATCCGTTCTGCCGGCGGGAAGCGCACGACCCAGGGCATCCCGGATGAGACCCTTGAACGATTCGCCGCTTCGCACCCATCCCTGGTCGAGGCCATAGAAGCCGCAGGGAAACAGTTCGGAGTTCTCAAAGCTGAGTTCCCGGATTTTATGGCCATGGACGAGTTGGATCAGATTGATGCAATTCAGTCTGGGCTCGTGAACTTTTATGCTCATGACGCCGTGAACCCTTACGTGTCGTTGGCTGCCCGAGGTCCTTGGATCGTGACCACCAAGGGAGCGGTGATCCATGACAACGGGGGGTACGGGATGCTGGGCTTCGGCCATGTGCCTTCGCCCATCATCGAGGCCATGAGCAGGCCACAGGTCATGGCCAACGTCATGACTCCGAGCCTCAGCCAGCTGCGTTTGGTGACCGCCCTCAGGCAGGAGATCGGGCGAAAGAGAGTTGGCGGGTGCCCCTTCAGCCACTTCCTTGCCGTGAATTCGGGCTCCGAATCAGTGTCCGTTGCCTCCCGCATCGCCGACATCAACGCAAAGGTGATGACCGATCCCGGGGGGCGGTACGCAGGGAGGGCCGTCAAGAAGCTCTCCCTGACAGGCGGATTCCATGGACGCACCGGCCGGCCGGCCCAATTCTCTGACTCCACCAGAGGATCGTACCGGAGTCACCTGGCGACCTTCCGTGACCGGGAGGACCTGATCACGGTGGACCCAAATGACGTTGGGGCTCTGCGGGCCGCCTTCGCCGATGCGGACAGCCAGGGCGTTTTCATTGAGGCCATTTTCATGGAGCCGGTTATGGGTGAGGGAGACCCGGGGATGGCTGTCACATCCGAGTTCTATGCCGCAGCCCGGGAGCTCTCAAAGGCTCATGGTTCTGTCCTCCTCATGGATTCCATCCAAGCTGGGCTTCGGGCGACAGGTGACCTCTCTGTCGTGGACTATCCTGGCTTCGAGGGATTGGAGGCCCCGGACATGGAGACCTACTCCAAGGCTATGAACGCCGGTCAGTTTCCCCTCTCCATTCTGGCTATGAACGAGCGGGCCGCCAGTCTCTACCGGACCGGTGTATACGGGAACACCATGACGGGCAATCCACGCGCAATGGATGTGGGTTACGCCGTACTAGGCATGGTCACCGATGAGGTTCGCGCGAACATCGTAGCTAGGGGCCAGGAGTTCCTGGAGAAGTTCGGAGCCTTGGCTGACGAACTGGACGGCCCTATCACCAAGGTTCAAGGCACGGGACTTCTTTTCTCCTGTGAGCTGGACCCGGTTTACAAGGCCTACGGCACCGGCAGCGCCGAAGAGTACATGCGGTTCAACGGCATCGGAGTCATCCACGGGGGAGAGAACTCACTGCGGTTCACTCCCCACTTCGAAGTGACCTCCGCTGAGGTGGACCTGATCGTGGAGCATGTGAAGGACGCATTGATCAACGGACCGAAAAGGCCGACAGCCTGATCCCGGAAGGTTTCGGCCCTGAAGAAAAAGGGGAGGCCCCCGCCGTTTGGCGGGGGCCTCCCCTTTTTCCGTGTCAGTGCGCCGATGGGGGCCGTCCGTTAGCCCTCCGCCTGTGCTTCTAGTTCATCGAGCTTTTCCGGGTCCGACACGGCGATGTCCACGAGATCCTTGGGGAGGCGTTGGTGCATGGCTCCGAGCTTGGCCGAATGATAGGGTGAAGCCATCCCCTACCGGAGTCACCACCCATGAAGTACCCGATGCGGAGCCAGTACAAGTACGCGAAGTCCCGATACCGGATTCGCAATTGGCCTGAGTACGAAGCAGGCCTACGCCGCCGTGGTGACCTGACCATCTGGCTCTCAGAAGATGCAATCAAATCCTGGCGGGAGCCACCCAGCGGAAAGCCTGGGGGCCAGCGCATCTACGCGAACATAGCGATTGAAGCAGCGCTCACTCTCCGCATGATCTTCCACCTTCCGCTACGGCACACGCTGTCCCGGCGCCTCAAGAGGCTCGGCGACATCTGCTTCCGCCGACTTGCCTCGGATCGACCGATCCATCTACTCATCGACAGCACAGGTCTCAGGATTCACGTCGGACATCTGCGAAAGCCGCCCAAAAGAAGGGCTTGGCGGAAGCTGCACCTGGCTGTCGATGCTGACACTGGCGAGATCGTCGCCTCAGATCTGACCGAACGTCGCACGCATGATTGTGCCCGAGTTCCCATGCTGTTCGAACAGATCGACAATCCGGTTGCGTCTGTCTCTGCTGATGGTGCCTACGATGCAGTGCGCGTCTACGAGGCGGCTCAATCAAAGGGTGAGGGAGGAGCCGTGAGGGTGCTCATCCCACCTGGACGAGAGGCCCAGCTGGATCCAAGACCATCGGCCGCATTGGAGGAGAGAAACCGGAATATCCTCTCCATCCGCGAGCTTGGTCGACGCGAATGGCACAAGCACTCAGGCTACAGCAGGCGCAGCATGGCCGAGAATGCTGTTTTCCGGTACAAAACGATCATCGGCCGAGGCATGAGGAGTCGCTCCTTGGCCAGCCAGCGCGTGGAGGTGCAGCTTGCGTCCAGGATCCTCAACACGATGATCCTGTTCGGGATGCCGAGCAGCCACCGCCTGGAGTGAGCCCCACTCGGGGGGGACGGGGGTTCTGTCCTCATCTCCGAGCCATGCAACAACGCACCGGATCGGTAACCTTGCGAAAGGTGTCATACTATGGTATGATCTTGGTATGAAAACAGCGATCTCTATTCCTGACGATGTGTTTGAGTCCGCCGATGAATTGGCGGAGCAGATGGGTGTGTCCCGGAGCCATCTCTATGCCACCGCTGTGGCAGAGTATGTGGCAAAGTACCGGGCCAGTGATGTCACCGCGACACTCAATGAGGTTTATGCCGAGGAACCCAGCGGAGTCGGGAGGGCGTTGAGGAATGCCCAGGCCCGAAGCGTGGGATCCTCCGGATGGTGATCGAACGCCGGGAAGTGTGGTGGGCGGATCTTGAGGAACCCCGGGGATCTGAACCTGGTTTTCGGCGCCCAGTCCTCATAGTCCAAGCCGACTCCTTCAATCGAAGCCGTCTTCGGACCATCCTGGCCATCGTTTTGAGTTCCAACCTCCGGTTGCT
>JBDHMC010000541.1:0-2125 GCA_039656355.1 Gemmatimonadota bacterium
CACCGGATGTGGTGGCGGGTACTGCCACCGCGGGGATTCCCCACGGGGCCCTTTTGGCCGACCTCCTCTCTCTTCCCTACATCTATGTCCGGGACAAACCCAAAGCCCATGGGTTGAAGAACCGGATCGAGGGCCTCGATGCCGAGTCGGATCTGGGCGGAAAGACCGTTGTTGTGATCGAGGATCTGATCTCCACCGGAGGTAGCTCTGCCCGTGCGGTGGAAGCTGTCCGGGAAGCGGCCGGGGTTAGCAACTGGTGCTTGTCCATATTCAGCTACGGCCTGGAGAAGGCTGCAGAACAGTTCGCGGCTCTGGAACCACCCTGCGACTTCACCTCCCTCCTGACCTTCCCCACTCTTCTCGAGGTTGCCAGCGCCGGTGGGTTTCTCTCGAAAGACCAAATCGCTCTTCTTGCCGACTGGCGAGAAGATCCTTTCGGATGGGGTGAAAAGCATGGATTCCCCAAGGCTGAGTGAGGAACGTCCTCGTGAATGAGCTTTCCCCTCAGGAACAGGCCGCGAGGGAGAGGGTGTGCCTCCCCTTGGACGGCCTTCACTCCTTGGCGCAGGTTCAGGCTCTCGTGGAAGAACTGAGCCCCTTCGTGGGCCGCTTCAAAGTCGGGAAGGAATCGTTCACCCGATTCGGGCCTGAAGTGGTTCATCTCGTTCAAAACCATGGGGCTGGGGTCTTCCTGGACCTCAAGTACCATGACATCCCCAACACCGTGAGAGGGGCTGCTCGGGCGGCGACGGAAATGGGGGTCGCCATGTTCAACGTCCACGCCTCCGGGGGTCTGGCCATGATGATCGCGGCCAGGGAAGGTGTGGCGGAGGTGGCGGTGGGAGCTGACTTGGCGCTGGCGCCGAAGGTCATCGCCGTTACCGTACTCACCAGCATCGACGACGCCGTAATGAACCGGGAGTGCGGGGTGCCGGGTGGGGTGGAAGATCAGGTTCTCCGGTTGGCGAAGCTGACAGAGGAGGCGGGGCTCGATGGGATCGTCTGCTCGGCGGCGGATATGCATGTATTGAGGGGCCAGCTTCGTCCCGGTTTCCTCTTTGTGACACCGGGCATCAAAGGCACCACGACCCCAGCAGGGGATGATCAGAAACGGGTGCTCTCGCCGGGCCGGGCGATTGCCGCTGGATCTTCCCTCCTGGTGGTAGGTAGGGCTATCACAGGAGCCTCGGATCGGCGGGCGGCCGCACAGGAAGTCCTCCGAGATATTGCAGGAGTCCTCTAAGAAGAGCGGGCGTCCTCTGAGAAGAGCGGGCGTCCTCTGAGAAGAGCGGGAGCCCTCCAAGGAGGGCGGGAGCCGTCTAAGAAGAGCGGAAGTCCTCAAAGAAGAGAAGGACTGGAAGAAGAACTGCATGTACAACCTCCTGGGTAAAGAAATTCGAGGCCGGTTCGGTTTTCCCTCCGGGGTCATCACCACCAATAGTGACGTGGCCAGATGGATGTTCGAACATGTCCCACAGTTCGGCTTCTATCAGGGAAAAAGCACGACCATAGAACCCCGGGCCGGCAATCGGGAGGACATTCTTGCCCAGCCCACTCCCGACTCCCTCTGGAATGCCGTGGGCTATACGAACCCGGGCCTGGCGGCCACCATCGAGGGCTTCCGGGATCTGAGGGAGGCCACACCCTCGAACGTGTTCCTCATGGCCCAGATAGGAGAAAGCACCGGGGAGAAGTTCGCTCATTGCGTGGCGGAGTTCGACGCTGCCGGAGACATCGCTGACGGATATGAGATCAACGTTTCTTGCCCCCATGCCGACAAAGGGGGGATCCTGATCGGATCGGACCCCGACAGCGTCCGAAGCATCACAGCCGCAACCCGGAAGGCCACTCGAAAGCCCATCATCGTCAAGCTGAATGCTGGCGTGTCCGGTTTGGAGGAGATTGCCGTTGCTGCGGCAGAAGGGGGCGCCGACGCCCTGTCGGCCATCAACACCATCGGGGGTCCCAACCCTGAGCTGAGCAATCAGTTCGGCGGTTTGTCGGGGGGTGCCATTTTCCCAACCACGCTTGATGCCATCGCTCGTCTCCGACGTGAAGTGTCCCTGCCCATCATCGCCATGGGTGGAATCCGAGGGGCAGTAGACATCCGCCGGTTGGAAGCCAT
>JBDHMC010000542.1:0-2125 GCA_039656355.1 Gemmatimonadota bacterium
CCTTAGATGACGCTTGGCGCGATACTCTGGTAGTCGAGCCGGTCCCAGTTCAGGGTCCCACCCCTCCCGATGGCCGCAGCCCTCTGTTCACTAACCACACCGTCTGGTCCGCCTCAAGTCACCCGGACCTCTTGGTCCTCTCCCAGATGGCCCATGCCAAGTTGGCTCTCTTCGAGGGGAAGACGCTCCGAAGGGTGATTCGATGGAGTCCAGAGCACCCTGAGCTGACTGAGGCTGACGTCGATGCCATCCTCGGGGTCGTCGCACGGTCCCTTGGAGACCCGGAGGCAAAGCGGGAGACGGCGCTACAGTACTTCGCACCGCCGAAGCGCTCCCCGGCCCTCGCCGACGTTCAACTAGGACCCGGCATAGTCATGGTTCAGCGGCTGCGCCCTTTCAACGACATGGACCGTAGGATTTTGTCCACCCTGCGCGCCACCGGATACGGCGGTCGATTCTGGGATGTCTTCACCTGGGCTGGCGAGTACTTGGGCGCCCTCGACTACGGCGAAAACGTAGAGGTGTTCCGGGTCAGAGGGGACACGGTAGCAGGGATACAGGAGGACTCGCTTGGGGTGGCGCGTCCGTTCCTTGCCCTTCTTCCTCGAGAACTCAGCCTGCACCATGCAGGGGAATGAGGATTTCAGTGGAGTGTGGAGGTTTGGGACCTGGTGGTGTCTCGGCCATCTGGAACGGGGTCGCTGCGTCTAACAGCCGGCATGCCGCACGCTCACTTCGTTCGCGGCCCTTCGCCGGGGACCTTTTCGGGTTGTGAGACGGTCGAAAAGAAGGACGGCTTCGGGTAACGGCCTATCGGCCGTTCCGGCAGCCCGCGAGGCGTTAGGCGAGAAGGAAAGAGGCAATTGCATCGATCCCAGCTGGACTGACAGGTTTTTGGCGAGTGCCGGACTCAGGATTGCACCCCCCCACCTCAAATGAGGAGAGAGATCCATGCGTTCCCTAGCTACTTTTGTTTTTGCCGCCCTTGGCCTGGCAGCCCTCATCGGTTGCGGAGAGACTGCGGTCCCTGGCGAAGAAGCGTTCACCGACGCCCACCGAGCCCAGATTGAGGCTGAGGTGGAACAGGTGATGATTGAACTCTACGATGCCGCTAAGGAAGCGAGTATTGAACCGATGATTGCTCGCCAACCAGCGGAGTCTGGTATCTGCCTTTGGGGCACAAACATCTATGACTGCCAGGAGGTCTTCGACAGCTACCGCGAGGCCTGGACCAGAGAGGAGGGAAGGCGACTTGAGCGCCAGGAAATGGACGGCGAAGAGATCCGCGTCATGGCGATAAGTCCAACAGTAGCCATCGGCGTGCATACCAGCGAGTAGAACAGGGCGGTCTACACAGACGGCGAGGTTTCCAGAGCCAGGTTTGCCAGTTTCTCGGTGTTTGTCCTAGAAGATGACGGATGGAAAATACACTCCGGGCAGCAAGCATCCTGGCCTATCGAACAAGAGGGAGCGGGCTGACCGGGTCAGCCCGCGCGCTTCTGCTTGCTGGCGGTCAGAAGAAGCCGTCAAGGGATAGTTAACCGCTTCGTTTTCGGCTAACAGCCGGCATGCCGCACGCTCACTTCGTTCGCGGCCCTTCGGGTCATTCGCGTTCGGTCACGCCGCTTGCAGGGGCAAGCGTCGTGCCCTCCGGCGAATGTCGGCAGCCCGCGAGGCGTTATGCGGCACCACTCAAACTTCGGGAAGAGAGGCAATGGCTGTCCGTTGGATGTCGACCATTTTGCTGATTGTCGCGTTCGGGTGCGATAGCTCGACACTGCCCCCGGACTGGATGGCTGGCCGGGACAGCGTCGGATTCTCTCCCCTTCGGGAGAGCCCAGACCTCTGCCTGGACTGCATCTCGCTCGAGCGATTGGTCGAGTTTGGAGATGCAGAAGGACCGGGCATTCTTGAAGCTACGAACCATGCTGTACGGGATGCGCGAGGTCTGTACTGGATAGCCCATAGAAGTGACATCAAGGTGTTCGGCCCGACGGGGAATTTCGTCAACAAAGTTGGGCGTGCCGGTCAGGGTCCAATGGAATGGAATTATCCGATGCCCGTGTACACGGACCAGGCGGGGAACGTTCATATCATCGACCAGGGGAACAACCGCGAGAGCGTG
>JBDHMC010000543.1:0-2124 GCA_039656355.1 Gemmatimonadota bacterium
GGGGCTTGCTTCGATCCGGGATCGGAACCCGACAGAGGTGAGGACGGCTGTCAGCTTTACCCGCCACGGGGGGTACCAACCCGACTACATCGCCCTTCAGACCGATGCCACCGTCATCTTTCCCTGGGACCGAAAGATCTTTGAGGGGGAGGAACTGGTGGTGAATCCTCTATATCGAGATGTGGTAGAAGACTCAGGCCCTTGAGCTCGCGGAGTCCTTTGCGGTAGGCGAACGGGGCCGGTCGGAAATCCGACCGGCCCCGTTCGCTATGGACCCCACCAAGTTAGGTAAGGAGGGTGTGTCCGGCTCCGGGCCCCGAGAGCAGCCCGGCCGGATCATCTTTTGTGGACCCCACCAAGTTCGGTCAGTCTGGGGTGTCGGTCTCCGGGCCCCGAGAGCAGCCCTCCAGTAGCGAAGCGAATGGCCAGGCTGCGACGGGGAACCGGGGACCGACACTCCAGACTGACATTACGCCCCCTCAGCCATGCTATCCAGGAACTCCTGATTGGTCTTCGCCCGCTTCATCCGTTCCATGAGGAACTCGATGGCCTCGGCGGACGGCATATCCGAAAGGAAGTTCCGGAGCAAGTAAATCCGGTTCAGCTCCTGTGCGGAAAGGAGGAGTTCCTCCTTCCGGGTACTGGAACGGTTCAGGTCGATGGCCGGGAAAATGCGCTTGTCGGCGATGTGCCTGTCCAGAACCAACTCCATATTTCCTGTGCCCTTGAACTCTTCGAAGATGACCTCGTCCATACGGCTCCCCGTCTCGATGAGGGCCGTGGCGATGATCGAGAGAGAGCCGCCTCCATCGATGTTTCGGGCTGCTCCAAAAAAACGCTTTGGTTTGTGAAGGGCGTTCGCGTCTACACCACCAGATAGGATCTTCCCGGAGTGCGGAACCGTGACGTTATAGGCCCGGGCCAGTCGGGTGATGGAATCCAGCAGGATCACCACTTCCTTCCCATGCTCCACCAAACGCTTCGCCTTCTCCAACACCATCTCAGCAACCTGCGTGTGCCGGTCCGCCGGTTCGTCGAAGGTGGAGGAGATGACCTCGGCATCCACGTGCTCCTCCATGTCCGTCACCTCTTCAGGCCGCTCATCGATGAGGAGGACGATCATGTAGACTTCAGGGTGATTTTCGGTGATGGAGTTGGCCATCTTTTGGAGCAGGATCGTTTTACCGGCTTTCGGCGGGGAGGTGATCAGGCCTCGTTGCCCCATGCCTACCGGAGTCACCAGGTCCATGACTCGCATGGAGATATCCCCGGATTTGTTCTCGAGCCTCAGCCGGGTCTCCGGGAACCGAGGCTTGAGGTTGTCGAATGCGATGCGGTGTTTTGCCTTCTCCGGCTCATCCCCATTGACGCTCTCCACCTTCAGAAGGGCCAGGTAACGCTCGCCCTCCTTGGGTGGGCGAACCTGCCCCAAAACCGTGTCTCCGGTCCGCAGATCGAAGCGCTTGATTTGGGACGGACTCACGTAGATGTCGTCGGGTCCATAGAGGTAGTTCCAGTTCTGGGACCGAAGGAAGCCATATCCCTCGGGCAAGATCTCGAGAACTCCTTCTCCTCGGAGGACTACGTCACTGTCCAGGAGGTTTTGTTCAATTCGGAAGATCAAGTCCTGTTTTCGAAGACCTGAGTAGTTGGAGAGTTTCAGCTCCTCAGCCAGGTCATGAAGGTCTGAGACGCTCTTGCTTTTTAGCTCTGCGATGTCCACGAGGTGCTCCGATGGTTGGCGAACCATCCAGGGTTCCCTGGATCAGGTAGGATTGAACTCGGCAGCTCGCCAGGTAGTTTCGTTGGCTTTGTAAATACGGAATAAGAAAAGAGAGGCGAATTGGGGCAAGCCCGGGCAGGGGCACAGTGACCGATGGTAGTCCTGAAATGCTAATGAAGGGGGTGGGTTAGGGCAAGGCCTTTTCGAAAGGAGACTTCCGCTGCCCTGGGAGATGGATTTCCGTCCGGCGCATTCGTGGTCCCGTTGCGAAGCTGCCTGCCCCTTTTCGGTCCCCCCGGAAATTCAGAATCTTGTCGAACTTCGCCAAAACCAGAATCGAGGAAAGGCCCTAATACAAAAGGTTTTCTCAAGGATTTCGGAGAGAAAACTTGACATCCTTT
>JBDHMC010000544.1:0-2121 GCA_039656355.1 Gemmatimonadota bacterium
GCCCGAAAAGTCCTGTCGGTGACGCTGAAGGCTAGGAAGTCCCTGGTGGGCGCGAATGTCTCCTGCTGCCCCCTGGGTTCCCTGAACCCGCTGGCAGCTTGGGCGGCTGCGTCCGGGTTGTAGAGAAAAATTGCCGCCGCACCCTTTTCATAGGCGGTCTGGATTTTGGCCAAATCCGTCGACTCCGCCACCCACTCTTCCTGAGGTTCCGGTTCGGTTCGAGCACCCGGCGCCATGGAGCCGCCCCCACCGGACACCGGCGCATCCTTCGGAGAGCCCGTCAACACGAGAGCTACCTTCCCCCGTACATTTGCACCGGCGTACTCATCCAGGCCCTTAGTCGGGGCCGAGATTCCATATCCGACAAATACGATTTCCGCGTTCACGGTTGTGGCGACCGTCGATGCCGAAAGGACGGAGAAATCCCCTTCAACAACTGACTGAGCATTCCCCCTGATCATCAGTTCCGGCACCCCTGCGTACGTCGTGGTTCCACGGCCGATGGGGACCCTCTGGAAATACGTTCCATCGTCGCCCGCTGGTTCCAACCCCCAGGCTTCGTACTGTGCCGCCACCCACTCTGCGGCTGCTTGATAACCGGGCGTCATACTTTGACGACCTGCCATTCCATCTGTGGACAGATATTCGATGTAGCTCTTGATCCTCTCACCATCCACTCTCAACTCAGTGGTGCCCTGGGCAAGGACGTTCGGTGTCAGGATAAGCAGTGAGAGAAGGGTCATACAAAGTGACGTTGCACCCTTACGCATGGGGTCCCCCTTGGATTCCGCTTCTGCAGGTGTGGCGGCCCGTGGCCGATCTGGCCGTGGACCGCCAAGTACAGGCCAGCCGATCACAGAAGCGCAATATGTTAGATGGGTTAAGGATTTGGCAACGCCCCAGCTGCGGATTGATCCGACCTCTGAGCCGAGATTTAGGTTTTGGGAGGAACGAGATAGAATGGGAACTAAGGTCCATCGGGTGCCGACGAGAGTCGACCCCCTACTTCACCACCTTCCAGCGGGTTCCTTCTGCGGAGTCCTCCAACACCACCCCCCGGTCCGCCAGGGCATCCCGAATAGCGTCGGCTGCGGAGAAATCCCGGTTGGTCCGAGCCTCCTCCCGGAGGCGGATCTGCTCCTCGATCCAATCCTCAGTGGTGTCGTCGACAGCTCGGGCTCCGCGAGCCAACTCCAACAGTCCGAGAACCTCGTCCATACTCCGGAGGCTCTCCGCTCCCACGTCTCGGTCCCCTGTTCGAATGGGGGAGCCGACGCGGTCCAGCTCGGCATTCACCTCATTCAGGAAGATGAAGAGCGCCCCCATGGCTTCCGCGGAGTTCAGATCGTCGTCCATCGCCTCCCTGAATCGCTCTGCCCCTGCCTGGGCCAACTCTGGGATCCGGGTCCCAGGGGCATCGTCCGCAACCGCGCACTCGGCGAGGCGGGCCTCGAAATCCAGGAGGCGTTGCACCGCCCTGGCCGAACCGTCCAGCCCTGTCATGGTAAAGTTCAGTTCCCTTCTGTACTGGGCCGAGATCAGTTGGTGACGGATGGCCGCAGGGTCGTACCCTTGGGCGAGGAGTTCTCCCACCGACACCGTGTTGCCGAGGGATTTGGACATCTTCTGCCCCTCCAGGCGGAGGTGCTTGATGTGGAGCCAATACCTGACGAAGGTCTTCCCCGTCGCCCCCTCGGACTGGGCGATCTCGTCTTCATGGTGGGGGAATATGAGGTCCTCCCCCCCCAGGTGAATGTCCAACGTCTCCCCGAGCTCCGCGATGCTCATGACAGAGCACTCCAGATGCCACCCGGGCCGACCCCTTCCCCAAGGGGAATCCCAAGCCGCTCCAGCCTTCTCGTCTTCGGGTTTGGCGGCCTTCCAGAGCGCGAAGTCGCGAACGTCCTCCTTGGCATACTCGTCCATGGAAACCCTGACACCAGCCCTCACAGCCTCAGGATCCACCCTGGAGAGGCGACCGTATTCGGGGAACGCAGAGATAGAGAAGTAAACCGACCCGTCATCAGCCTGATAGGCCAACCCTTTGGACTCCAGCCGCCCCACGAATTCCACCATCCCGTCCACGTAGTCTGTGGCCTTGGGATAGAGGTCCATTGGCCG
>JBDHMC010000545.1:0-2107 GCA_039656355.1 Gemmatimonadota bacterium
CTTTTGGTGGATCCTGACCTCCTCGAGAAGCTGAAAACCAGGTTCCGGTCCAGAGGAATAGAACTGTTGCCCCCGGGGAGCGACGCCATGGCCCATGTCCCGAAGGGTGCGTCGGTGCTTGTCAATCCCCATGGGGCAGCGCCTGGATTATTGATGGAAACGGAGGACGGTGGGCTCTGCATTCTCCTCCCTGGGGTCCCCAGAGAGATGGAAGGGATCTTCCGGTTGGGTGTTGAGCCGTTTGTGAGAGACCGGTTTCTTCCTCGGCTCCGGCCGGTGGCTCACCGGGTGATCCACACCTTCGGGGTCCCGGAGTCGGTGTTGATGACCGAGATTCTGGCCCTTGCCCCCATGGGTCTCGGTGAAGTATCCATGGCCTATCTTCCCGACCGCCTGGGGGTCCGGCTCCGCCTGACCGCCAGGGGGGCAGGGGGCACCCATGATGCAGAAGCGAGGCTCCAGGTAGCAGAGGCCACTTTGGAACCCGTCCTCTCGAAGTACAGATATGAGGCGGAAAGTGGCGATCTGTCCGAGGCTGTGGCTAACGCCCTGGTAGAAAACGGCCACACCTTGGCTGTCGCCGAGAGTTGCACAGGCGGTCTCCTTTCGAAGCGGTTAACCGACTGTCCTGGGGCTTCCGGTTTCTTCTTGGGTGGGATCGTGGCCTATGCAAATGAGGTGAAAGCTGGGATTTTGGGAGTCGACGGCGACCTCATCGAAAGGGACGGCGTGGTCAGTGAGTCGGTTGCTGAGGGCATGGCCGCGGGGGTTGCCGAGGTGTTCCAAACGTCCGTTGGAATTGGGGTAACCGGCATCGCAGGCCCCGGAGGAGGCTCCTCGGACAAACCAGTGGGCACCGTGTGCTATTCCATTCTCCTCGGCGGGAAAACCATGTCTCGCAGGGAGGTATTCCTTGGTGACCGGGAAGCGATTCGGGATCGAGCGGCCCATGCTGTCCTGGGTTCTCTCCTTCGGCTATTGAGAGGCAGGGAAGGGTGACGTCTTCGTACCAGGAAGGGACGGCTCCAGGCGCCCAGGGTATTGAGCTCTTCTGGCGCCGTTGGGAAGCACCCCGAGCTAACGCGTCTCTTCTTCTTGTCCACGGTCTGGGTGAACATTCCGGCCGGTACGACGCCTTCGCGAAGGTTTTGGCGGAAGAGGGTACCACCGTGTTCTCCTTCGATCTCCGCGGTCATGGACGTTCTCCGGGCCCCCGAGGGGATGTCGACGCCTTCCCCCGCTATCTCTAAGACCTCCTCGGCATGGAGGCTGAGATGGCGCGGCAAATTCCCGGGGAACTTCCACGGGTTCTGATGGGTCATTCTCTCGGGGGCCTCATCTGTATCCGGAGACTCCAGGTTTTTAAGGGGCCCTATGCCGGAGCCGTCATCTCCGCCCCATGGTTGGCCACGGCCATCCCGAACTGGCTCCGTTCCTTTGGCCGTTTCTTGGGGGTGGCTCTGCCGACGATCCCGCTCCCTGCCGGCGTACGCCCCGAGCGGCTTACCAGGGATCCGGAGATGGCCAGTGCATGGCGGAAGGACCCCCTGGTCCATACCAAGATTACCGGACGGTTCTTCCGGGAAGTGGAGAGGGAGCAGAGGCGGGCTCTTTGCACATCTCTGCCTTCAGACCTCCCCGTACTCTTCCTTGTCCCCGGGGAGGACCGGGTGGTTCGAAGCCCCGTAACCCTGGCGTTCGCCAGGGGAATTGCGGGGGGTTCCCCCCAGGTAGAGGTTCTCCAGGGGCGCGAGCATGAGCCGCTAAACGATGTGGGGAGGGAAGAGGTCTACCGAATCGTGCTAGATTGGTTGACGACACAAGTGGACCGCGAGGCAGGAAAGACCTAGGGAGCCTCTGCGCAAGTGGGGTGCGGCCGCGCACAGGGGAGATGCGGATGCCAGACAAGGAAGGGCGACGAATGCGATGCTGAAGCATCGGGGAGGAGTTCTGACGCCGTATGGCGCCGCATATCCCCTGTGCCCTTCGGGTTACTGCGGCACGGGGCCATCTGCTTCGTTGGGAGTCCTTGCCGTAGCGCAGGGCTATGCCTGCGGACTCCCGCCTTCCATATGGCCCCGTGGCGCGAGTCACGCGGCTCGCCCCA
>JBDHMC010000546.1:0-3727 GCA_039656355.1 Gemmatimonadota bacterium
TCGCCTTTTCCCGAAGGAAAGGGCGGGGGTCAGAAGCCCCCGCCCTTTTTTTTCTGCCTCGCCCTAGTGTTACTTGAAGATCTTGCCCGCCATGCTGGGGACCTTGTCGGTTCGGGTCCCGATCTTGACATGGGAGGAGAGTCGGACGACACCCTCGGCGTGAAGGGTCTCAATGGTATGCTGAAGTGAGGCCAGAATATCTCCCAGGGGCCCTTCGATATTCGACCCGTTGGCATGGAGGGTAATGTTCAGCCCTGACTCCTCCAGGAGCTCATGGGCCCTCATGACTTCCTTGCGGACCGAAACCCCTGTCCCGATGGGGATAATCTGTACTTCAGCGATGGCCTTCATTCCTCATCTCCTTGTCAGACTTGATGTACTCTCGAGCAGTCGTCTTTCTCCTGCACAATCTGCCCGGGCGTGGTAGTTTGACAAGGTCCCGCGGGAGAGCTTTAACACTCCGCGGGCCGGTTTGTCTCGGCCACCTCAAACTCTAGGTTCGAAGGGCCAACGGATGACAGTCCACTGTGCCGACTGCACGGCCTTCATCTGTCGGGGGGAGGGAAAGCTGGAAGCCACCCCCGAGTTCTGCCCCATGCGGGGTGAATTCCCTGAGTTCGAGGAACTCTACTCCGAGCGCGAGAGCCGGGACCTCCTGATCCGTTCCGCCGCGGTGGAAGCCCAGGGATATTGTCGTTGGACCCGACTCAGGGAGGTGGGGGAGTTCGCCCGCCTCATGGGTTTTCAAAGGGTAGGCCTGGCCCACTGTCCGGACATGGCCATGGAAGCCCAGCGCGTTGCTGTCTTTTTCCAAGGGTTGAAGCTAGAGCCTAGCCTTCCTCCGCCCTCCAAAGCCGGGGATCCCCTGGGTCAATCGGATTTCTTTGCAAACGAGGGGACAGATCTCAACGTCCTCGTTGGAATGTGCGTTGGCCACGAAGTTCTGTTCCTCCGGGCCACCCAGGCCCCTACCGCTGGTCTGATCGCCAGGGACACCCGCTTACACCACAACCCCGTGGCAGCCCTCTACACCAGTCGGGGGTACCTGAAGGACGAGCTCTTCGGGCATTGGCCCAGCGAGAAACGGCCACCCTACCAGGGCTGGGAGACAGACACCCTGGCCCGGTTGGCCTGTGGGGCAGCCGACGAAGGGCCTATCGCCTCCTCGAGACTGGCAGAGACCATGACGGTGGCTCATGGCATCGGAGCCCAGCACATCGGCGTGAGTTTCTGTGTGGGCTTCCGGGAGGAGGCGAAGATCCTGACCCGCCTGCTGGAGACCAACGGGTTTCGGGTCTCCTCAGCATGCTGCAAAACCGGAGCGGTCCCCAAAGAGGAGGCCGGGATCAAGGATGCTGGGAAGGTGAGGCCGGGGAGGGTGGAAATGGTATGCAACCCCCTGGCCCAAGCCGAATTGTTGATTCGGGACGAGGTCGAGTTCGCATTGGTCCTGGGCCAATGTGTAGGCCACGATGTCGCTACCCTGGGGCACCTGGAAGCCCCTGCCATATGTCTGGTGGCAAAGGACCGTGTGCTGGCCCATAACACGGTGGCGGCCCTCTACGACCACACATAGCTCCCACAAGTCGAAGACCCATGGATATGCAACCCCTGACCTTCCGCCCCATCGGCTTCGTCGAGAACGACCTCCCTTTCGGGACACCAGGTGATTCTCTCCGGGCCGCCACCTCCCGCATCAAGCTGGACCCTGAGTTTGTTCAAGGCCTCACCGGTCTCGAGAAAGAGACTCGGATCCTGGTGGTCTTCGCGTTTCATAGATCGGAGGGGTGGGACCTCGTGCAACACCCACGCGGGGACACCACCCGCGAGAAGCGGGGCGTTTTCGCCCTGAGGAGTCCCAGACGGCCCAACGGAATCGGCGTTACCGAAGTCGAGCTGGTGGAAATACGAGGGAGCGTCCTCACCGTCCGCGGATTGGATGCAGTGGATGGCACCCCCGTGTTGGACCTGAAGCCGGCCTGAGCCGGTGACCTGAAATGGCTTTTAGCCATTAGGCGCAGGCCGAGTGCTGGAGTTTCCCCTTCCTTCTTCACCCCCGGGAAAGCTGGCTCCCTGAGGTTCCGGCTTAGCTTCCACCGCCCGGAAGACGTATGGAGAACGTCTTGTAACGGCAGGCGGACTCTCGTGGGCTCATCCGGAACGAAGGGTTCTGGGATCTCGCGGGAGTTCCGAAACCGGCCCCGAATCACCTCGGATCGAACCATCATCTGATACCCGCCCATGGGAACACCTCGAGGAAGACCCTGGTGATCCGGGATGTCAGGCGGGAATACATCCACCAGTTTCACCACCCAATCCGAATCCGTTCCGGAAGTGGACACCCAAAGATCGGCCACAAGCGGTCCAACCAAGGTCAGATCCTCCTCCAGAGGACCCGTCTGGTACACCGTGACGTCGGGACGCCGAGACAAGAGCCTTTGATCATCGATCATGTACTCCCGGGTCATCCCGGTGGCGATGTCGGGCGTGAAAGGCACCGGATTGGCGGGGTCGCTCACCCACTCGTCAAAGACCTCCCCCGAAACGGACTGGGCCTCGAAGGACAAAACCCCGTTCCCCCGCAGGTGCAGAGCCCTGGCGTCCGCCTCAGCGGGGGGCCACTGCGGGAAGGTCCTCCACCGGTTCCGCCCTGTCTCGAAGACATAAGCTTCGGGGAGGGTCATTTCCCCCTGATCCTTCAGGAAATGATTGAAGAAAACCGCTTCAATGTTCTCCTGGTAAAAATGGCCCGTCTCCGACCCAAACTGGACGTATCCGAGAGAATCCCCGGCGTCCCGGGCCCACCCACCATGCCGCCAGGGGCCCATGACCAGAGCATTAAAAATCTCCGGGTTTTTCTCCTCCACACTTCGATAGATCTGGAGAGGCCCGTACAGGTCCTCGGCATCGAACCACCCGCCCACTGTCATAACGGCCGGGGCCACATTGTTGAGGTGGGGAAGGATGTTACGGGACTGCCAGAAATCGTCGTAGTTGGGATGAACTAACATGCTGTCCCAAAAGGGGATACCATGGTTGTAGTAAAGATCATTCACGTTTTGAAGAGGCCCGATCCCCAGATAAAACTCGTACCCATCGGGGGTGGGGAATTCGAAGGTCGGATTTCGCCTGGTGGTGGGCTCTGGCCGGGGCACACCGAAGGAGCTGAAGAACCGAAAGGCGTGAGGCAGGAAAAACGCACCGTGATGATGAAAGTCGTCATACCACCAGTCAGCGATAGGAGCCTGTGGGGAGACGGCCTTAAGAGCCGGGTGGGCGTCGATCATGCTTGCGGCCGAGTAAAACCCCGGATAGGAGATCCCCCATTGGCCCACCCGCCCGTTGTGATTCTCCACGTTCGCCAGAAGCCACTCGATGGTGTCGAAGGCATCGCTACTTTCGTCCACGTCCTCGGGGCCCGTCTTTTCCGCCAGATGGGGGGTCATGTTCACAAAAGTCCCCTCGGACATGTAGGTCCCCCGAACGTCCTGTAACACAAAGATGAATCCCTGCCGCGTCAGGAGTTCACTGGGCCCAAGAATGGCTGGATGGCTTCCGTCTCCGTAGGGGCTCACACTGTACGGCGTCCTCCGCATCAGGATCGGGTAAGGTTGACCCCGGTCCTTGGGCGAATAAATCGCCGTGAACAGTTGAGCTCCATCCCGCATGGGGATCCGGACTTCTTCTTTGTCGTAGTTCCTCCGGATGAAGCCGGCCAGGTCCTCAT
>JBDHMC010000547.1:0-2098 GCA_039656355.1 Gemmatimonadota bacterium
GGGGAAAGCCCGGGATTCCAGAGCTAAACGGGCAGCGTGGGGAGACAGCTCATCGCCCTGGCTCACCGGGGCGCCTTCGTGCTTCAGACCTCCCAAGCCTCACAGGCCCATATGATCGGGGGCCTAATCAAGGGGCTTCACTACAAGGGACCAGCGGTCTTTAACCTCTACACGCCCTGTCCGGTGGAACATGGACTGGCGGATGAGCTGTCTCCCCACGCTGCCCGTTTAGCTCTGGAATCCCGGGCTTTCCCCTTCATGATCTACGATCCCACGGCCGGTGACAGCTGGGCCGAGTGCGTGGATCTGAATGGGAACCCGGAGATCGAAGAAGACTGGCCTACGTACGAGCTGAAGTACACGGACGCGGATGGGGGCGAACAGATCCTGGAGCTTCCTCTCACCATCGCCGATTGGGCCGCGACCGAGAACCGGTTCAAGAAGCACTTCAAGATGATCAAACGGGACGACTGGAACGACGACCAGATCCCCTTCCACGAGCTCGTGCAGCTTACCCCGGAAGACCGGGTGGGCAAGAGCCCATTTATCAATCTTCTGGGGAGTGACGGGCACCTGGACCGGATGGCCTGTTCCATCGAAATGGTGACCCTGGCGGAAGACAGGCTCCTCTTTTGGGATCAGCTCCGCGAGTTGGCGGGCTACAAGGTGGCTCCGGCCGTTCGGGATCAGATCGCATACCAGCTGGAAGACGATTTTGAACTGAAGGCGGCGGCGATTCGAGCCGAGTACGAGGGCAAGATCGCTGAGCTGAAAGCCACCTATCCCCAGATCATTGCCCGACGCTTGGCTGAAGGTCTAATCCGGTCGTCGTCCGGTGGAGTGGATACGGTTGGGGATATCCTTTCCCGAGCGGCTTCCACGCCGGGGCTCTCACCCATCACGTTGACGCCGGAGGCCGAAGCGCTGGTCTCGGCTCCTTCCGGAGCGCCAGCGGCCGCGGTAGCGGCCCCGGTAGCCGAAGCGGCTCCTGCGGGAGCGTCTGCAGCCCAGGTGGCCGAAGACGATGACGACGATGACCTCGTCATGGAGCCCTACATCGATACGGCCCGGTGCACGACATGTAACGAGTGCACCAACCTCAACAAGAAGATGTTCGCCTACAACGAAACCAAGCAGGCGTACATCAAGGATCCGAAAGCAGGGACCTTCGCCGAGATCGTCCAGGCGGCGGAGCGCTGTACCGCGAAGATCATCCACCCTGGAACCCCGCTGAATCCAAGGGAGCGGGACCTGGAGAAGTGGATCGAACGGGCAAAGCCCTTCAACTGATAGGAGCGGCCTGTCCGAGCCGTGGGGCCGAACCCTGACCCGGACGGGCTCCTATTGAAATGTGGGATAAGCTGACCTTCAGTCACGGCGTTCATCCGCCGGAACATAAGGACCTGACCAGCGGGATCCCCAGCCGGAGAATGCCGTTCCCGGAGGAGATCGTCCTCCCTCTGCGGCAACACGCCGGGAAGCCTGCCCGGCTTCTGGTAAAGGTTGGGGATCGGGTGGAACGGGGTGATAAAATCGCCGAGGCCGACGGCTTCGTGTCGGTTCCTATCCACTCTTCCGCTGCCGGTGAGGTGGTGGGAATCGGATGGTGGCCCCACCCGGACGGGAGCATGGCCGAGGCAGTGCGGATCAAGGTGGAGAAGTTCTCCCCTCAAATCCCTCGGCCCCGGATGATTCCCCGGTGGGAAGGACTGGACCCGAAACAAGTGGTGGCTGCCGTGCAATCGGGAGGCGTCGTAGGGTTGGGTGGCGCCGCTTTTCCAACCCATGTGAAACTACTTCCCCCCAAGGACACTCCTATCGAGGTCCTTCTCATCAACGGGGCGGAGTGCGAGCCCTTCCTTACCACCGATCACCGGACCATGGTGGAGTACCCCGAGAGGGTCATGTACGGGGTTCGGATCATGATGAAGGCCCTTGATGTGGATCGGGCCGTCATCGGTGTGGAGAAGAACAAGCCCGACGCCATCGAGATTCTCGAGAAGGCGATTCCCGAGGACCTCAACATCGAAGTGACCGGCCTCACGGTGAAGTATCCCCAGGGGGCTGAGAAGATGCTCATCAAGGCGGTAACGGGAAG
>JBDHMC010000548.1:0-3004 GCA_039656355.1 Gemmatimonadota bacterium
ATCCCGAAGGGGCAGAAGGTGGCACACCTACGGCAGCCGGTGCACTCGTACCAGATCTGCTGCCAGTCTTCCAGGTCAGCAGGGTCGAAGTCTTCTGCGCCGGCCAGTTTCCCAAAAAGGCGTCCGGAGATGGTGTTGTATTTGTTGTAGATTCGCCGGATGATGTCGGTCCTCTCCGCCGGGTTGAAGCGCTTTTCGCTCTTCCCGTAGTAGACCGGACAAACCGAGGCGCATGTCCCGCACTTGGCGCACATCTCCATGTACATGCGCATAGCCCGGGGACCATCCTTGATTGCGCTTATGGATTCCACGACCTGTCTCTTTATTTCCTCTTTTGTCAGGTCGGTATCGGGTTGTTCTTTTGTCAGGTCGGTACGGGATTGTTCTTTTGTCATCTCAGTAGTCGGCATCCTTTTCTCCCCTCCCCCCTTAGTGCTTCCGGATGAGATGATGGGTGAAGAAGATCCCCCCGAAGTGGAGGATCTTGCTGAACGGGATGTACATCAGAAGTAGGAGCGCCAGACCCATGTGAGTCAGGAAGACCCCATTCTGAAGGGCTTGGGCATCGGCTGCGCCGCCGAAGCTGGCCAGGTTGGCGAAGTACTCGCGGGTGAGGTTCAGATCGAAATGCTCGGCGCCGAACCTCATCATGTTTCCGGTAACCAGAATCGCACCGATGAGGACCAGAGCCAGGATATCGCTCACACTGGTGATCTCCTTCACCCGGGGAATCAGGAGTTTCCGGAGCAGCAAGACCACAGCCGTAACGAGGATAATGACCCCGGCGGCGCCCCCAGCCCCACTGGACATACCCTGAATGCCCGCTTCCGTCATTCCCATGCTCATGAAGACCTGGTCCACGTTTGATACCACCCGCACGTGGCCAACAAAGATGAGGGCCAGGACTACATGAAAAGCCCAGGCAAAGAGCCATAGGGCACGATCGCCTTTGTAGAGACTTCGAAAGAAAACCGCTTCTTTAGCAGTGTTGAGGACGTTCGCCTTCCCTTCCGGTGAGGGGGCGGGGAAAAGAGTCATGGAGGGGGCGGGCAATCTCATCCAACTCCGAACCCGGAAGACCATCGCTATCACAAAAACGAGGACGGCCACATAGGGCAGCACCCCGCCTATCAAGAACCTCGCCCTAGCCGCACCCAGGGGGACGGGGCATCCCGGAGAGCCTGTACGCCCCCTTCACCATCCCACAGGGGAAAAGACGGCAGATGTCTTCAGAGGTCAGACCCGTCTCCTGGTGGACCTTCACGACCGGTGGTCCAGAACCGTAGGTCCGGTAGTAAAGTTGGACGTACTCGATCACTTTCCAGTGATCGTCGGTGAGATCGCCGATATCGTGCTCGATGGCCAGTCGTTGCGCCTCAGCTCGGTCCCAGTCGGCCATGGTCTTCAGGAATCCGTCGGGACCCAGGTCCGGCTCCGGGTATGTAGTCTGTTTCTCCACCATCATCATCGATCTCCACTTTTGGGGCTCCGGCCCAGGATCGAAGTACCCGGCTTCAGACGCACTCCACCGGGAAGCTGTCTATGACCGCTTGGATCTGCGCTAGATCGAAGGGTTTCTCAATTCGTCCAGAGATGAAGGGATTCCCGTTCAGATTACCCTTGCGGTTCGAGCGTCCCCTACGAACCGCCACCACAGTTTTGAGGCCGGGAAGCCGGGGATCCCGGCCCAGGCTTTCCAGAAGACCGTTCTCTCGGGCAGCCGAGGTTTCCAGGTCAACCACAGCGAAGGCCGGAAGGAAGGTCTCTACAACCGCTGAGGCCTCGTAAGCATTCCGTGCAAAACGGAGCACGATGCTCTCATCCTCATGGCCCTCCAATCTCCCAAGGAGGTCTGAATCGGATGAAACGATCAAAACGTTGGTGGGGAGCCCTGTGACCCGCCGGTAATAGGCACAATCATCGCAAGAGGTAGGGCAAAACCGGCGTGCGTGTCCGCTGTCTATCCCAAGAGTAGCGATCTGGAAGCACAAGGAGGCCCGAACCCGATGCACTACACACGATTTGCACTCTTCCCGGACCACACCCCCATCGCTCAGGTACTCCCAACAACGGAGGGGAGCTTCCCCAGCGGGGCGTGTAAGCCTCAGGTTGGGGTTCTTTTGTTGGCCGAGTAGGGGCTTGAGTTTTTCGAGCTTGACCCGGTAGTGGCCGCCGGGTGTCCGGATCCCTTCCAACCGACCTGTCCGGATCCAGTTCAGGACCGTGGCCGGCGTGACAGCACACATCCGCGCTGCCTGTCCGGTTGTAAGCCAAGTGCGGGTTTCGTCGACCATACGATTCAGCGGTTTGGGTTTTATGGGTTTGCCTACCACTGTAATCTGTATTCGAGAAAATACGAGCGAAAATCTTGATTGTCAACCAGGTTGAATGGCTGAATACGATAAAATAGCGACCATTCTTGACAATCGTCTTGGCTTTATGGATTTTGGATTGTAGTGCTTTTCCGCGTTTAATCTCATCAAACGGAAAAAACACTCCATGAATGGAAAGAGATCGGAGCTACTCAGCACAGGTGAAGTGGCCCGACTTTGTGGTGTCACCCGGGATGCAGTCTTAAAGTGGATCAAAAAGGGGAAACTCCCTGCGACGCAAACTCCAGGGGGTCACTTCCGAGTCCCTCGGGAGGCTTGTCAGGGTGTGGCGATGGACGGTCCACACCTCCAGCAGGGGAGATCCCAAACCGGAGAAAGCGAAGAGTCAGGGCCAGTTCGGTGTTGGGAATACTTCGGAGACTCCGGGTCGCCCCGAGAGGCCTGCGAAAGTTGCTTGGTCTACCTGGCCAGGGCCCAAAACTGCTTCAGGCTTGCCGAATTGGGTGAGGAATCCGGTCACCGACTCCATTTTTGTCGGAATGACTGTCGAACTTGCGCCTATTACCGCGCCTGCCAGGGGTTGGCCACCGAAGTGTTGATCATCACCAAAGATGAGGCCTTGATTCAGCGGCTGGAAAGGCGGGCCGACCCAGAGCGAGTCTCGATCCGGT
>JBDHMC010000549.1:0-2087 GCA_039656355.1 Gemmatimonadota bacterium
CCAACTGATCTACCTGGTCGATGTGAAGGTTCGAGGCAACAACGTCATTGAACGCCTCTGGGCTGAACACATTCCCACCCCCTTCCTCTCCCTCCTCATCGACGATTGTATCCGGACGGGCAGGGACTACCACGACGGTGGGGCCCGCTACAACACTTCCTACATCCAGGGGGTGGGCCTTGGTACCGTCACGGATGCCCTCACCGCCATCAAATATCAGGTTTTTGAAGAAGAGGCCATACCCATGGTCGGACTCCTGGAAGCGCTGGATGCCGACTTCGAGGGGCGGGAGAAGATTCGCCTGACACTTCTTGAACGGACACCGAAGTACGGGAACGACGAGGAGTACGCAGACGGGGTGATGAAGGAGGTCTTCGAGGCCTATTTCAGGACTGTCGACGGTAGGCCGAACACCAAGGGCGGGACGTACCGAATCAACCTCCTTCCCACCACCGTGCACATCTACTTCGGCTCCGTCGTCAACGCTTCGCCGGATGGCCGAAAGGCGGGGACGCCGCTTTCGGAGGGTATCTCGCCGGTCCAGGGCATGGATCGAAAGGGTCCGACGGCGGTTTTGAAGTCTGCGGCAAAAATGGACCATGTGCGAACTGGAGGTACGCTTCTTAACCAGAAGCTTGCGCCGGGACTCCTGGATACGGGGGACGGCTTGGAGAAGTGGGTCCACCTGGTTCGGAGTTACTTCAGGATGGACGGCCATCACATTCAATTCAACGTTGTGGATGCCGAGACTCTCAAGGCAGCTCAGGCCAACCCCGAGGATTATCGGGACCTGATTGTCCGGGTGGCCGGATATTCGGACTACTTCTGCGATCTTGGATCCACACTCCAGGATGAGATCATCCGCCGGACCGAACACAGTGAGTTCTGACCAGGCCGGCCAAACTCTGTCAGAGGCGGCCTGGCTTGTCCGGGTCGCCTTTTTCATGGAAAAATAGGAGATGTCATCGAATGGATGAAAGGAGCAAAGAAGCTGGCCCCCGGGTGAAGTGGGGTTTGGTGATTCATGGGGGCGTCGGTGTCCTCCCTCGGCGGGAACTTACTCCGGATTTGGAGGCCGAATACCTCCAAACCCTCACCGCCTCTCTTTCTCGGGGGTTCCAAGCGATGAACCGGGGCGGAACTGCCGTGGACGGGGTGGTGGAGGCCATCGAGGTGATGGAGGATTCGGATCTTTTTAATGCGGGACGTGGGTCCAACTTCACCTCTGAGGGCGAGATGTCCATGGACGCCTCCCTCATGATCGGGGATACGCTCGAGGCCGGGGCGGTGGCGGGAGTCGGAGACGTGCGGAACCCGATTCGCTTGGCTCGACACATTATGGAAGAGTGCCCCCATGTGATGTTGACGGGCTCTGGCGCAGAAGTTTTTGCCCGGGAAGTTGTCCTTGAACCGGAAGATGCCGGCTACTTTTTCACCCAACGCCGGTGGGATGACCTCCAGGCCGCAAAAGCTCGGGAAGCCGAGGGAGAGGCCCGGCCGAACACGGTTGACATGGAGGAAGCCCGGGCTATGGCTGCGGGGGCCGAACCCCCGACCGAAGACGATTTGAAGTACCGTTCGGGAACTGTGGGTGCGGTAGCCCTGGATCAGGAAGGACGTTTGGTGGCTGGCACATCAACCGGAGGATCGGCAAACAAGAAGTGGGGCCGGATCGGCGACTCTCCTGTGGTGGGTGCTGGAACGTATGCCGGATCCCACTGCGGCGTTTCCTGTACCGGGTGGGGCGAGTACTTCATTCGCCACGCGGTAGCCCACGACATTCAGGCTCGGATGGCGTATCTGGGGCTGCCCCTCCGAGAAGCCGCCCAACAGGTGATCTTGGAGAAACTGGAAAAGCAACGGAAGGGGTTGGTGGGAGTGGTGGCCATGGACCGGGAGGGGAACGTTGAGATGTGCTTCAATACCCGAGGAATGTATCGGGGGTGGGTAGACGAGGGAGGCCGCGTAAAGGTTTCCGTCTTTTGAGGGTCAGAGTGGTGGGTCAGGTTCAAGGAGGACCGGGGCATCAGGCCAAAGAGGATGAGGACTTGGCGGTGACAAAAGAGGACATCGGAGTGGGGCGGGAT
>JBDHMC010000550.1:0-2076 GCA_039656355.1 Gemmatimonadota bacterium
CTATCTCAACCTCACGCTAATTAAGTTCCAGGAGAAAGGCGGCCAGTGGAAAATCCTGTTCAACCTGAGCGAAACAGCCAGCGCAATTGTTCAGGTTCTGAAGGATGAAGAAACACTGGCGAAGGTACAGGAAGTCATGAGGGCTGATCCGCTCATGATATTGAAGCGCCCTGAGACCTTCGAGGTTACGGAAGGAGAGACCGTCGAACCGATAGTACCAGAGGAACTCATCCCCCTCAAAGAAGAGCTCGAGGCGGCCTTGAGCACGTTTTACGGCGCTCTGCACCGGAGTGACGTTGACGCACTTCTATCCATCATCCTGGTGTCGAAGGAGGATGAAGAAACACTTCGGAAGAAGTTCAAAAGACTGTCCAAAGCGATCCTGGAATACACACCTGAGCCCTCACAGGCAATCTTCGTCAAACTGCAAACACACCGAAAAAATCAGGCTGGCTACTATTTCGTGGCGCCATATCCTCAAAATCCATCCTTTGACTTTGTCTACCTGAGACCCTTCGTGAATCACGACGGGAGATGGAAATTGGTGTTCAGTCTCGAGCACGATCTGGCTGTGAGTCTGAATATCGCAAGGTCAGAGGGCGATCTGGTCTCCAGGGCTGTCGAGGTAGTAAATGAGGTAGACCTGCTTCACCTGGATTTTGTGATGTCGTCACTCTTCGAGGAGATCATCCAACGGAATTCGGCACCCTCGGTTAACCTTGATGTACAAGTACAGGATTGACCTGACACTCGGCCCTCGCCGCAGCGTCGTCTAGGTTCGGATTACCGGGAGGCGCGGACCACCGTGACCCTTGGGGCAGACGAAGAGCAGGTGGTCACCATCCGCTCCGATTTCGAGCCGGAGCGGATCGTGGTGGATCCTGACATCAGGGTTCTGCAGCGCCGGCGGGAACAGGCGGTTCACGAGTTCTGAGCCTACACTATGGAGCAGACGCATCATGAACACCCGAAAGGTTCTCACCTTCTGTCTCGGCCTCATCCTTCTACCTGGACCTGACGGGCACGCCCAGCAAGACTGGGATGCCGTGGAGATTCGGGTCACTCCCCTACGCGGGGGCGTCTATATGATCGCCGCCGCGGGCGGAAACCTGGGAGTATTCCTTGGACCCGACGGTGTCCTGGTGGTGGACTCGGACTATGCCGAGCTGTCCGAACGGATCCTGTCCACGGTGAAGGAGTTGGCTGCCCGAGAGGTGGAGCCCGGTGAACACGCGGAGAATCCGGCCGAGGCGCACCCGCCAAACCACGCCCTACGGTTCCTCGTCAACACTCACTGGCACTTCGATCACACGAGCGGAAACGAGAACTTCGCCAAGGCCGGGGCCCTTCTGATCGCCCACGAGGGAGTCGGTCGACTTCTGGCGGAGGACCAGGTCATGCACGCGCTGGGAGGGCGGGAGGTGCCGGCGGCACCCCTCAGTGCCCGGCCTGCCATCACCTTCAACGACCGCATGAACCTGGCCTGGAACGGGGACTTGATCCACCTGGTCCACATGGCCGATGCCCACACCGACGGGGATCTCATCGTGCACTTTCGGGACGCCGACGTGATCCACATGGGCGACATCTTTTTCAACGGAATGTACCCCTTCATCGACGTGGACAATGGTGGGAACCTCCCGGGGATGGTCCGGGCCCTGGAAGAGGTGCTGGCTCATTCGAACGAGACCACCCTCTTCATCCCTGGCCATGGCCCCTTGGCCGACCGGGGTGACCTACAGACCTACGCCGACATGCTTCGAACCGTCCGGGACCGTGTTCAGGCCCTTATCGATGCCGGCAAAACCCGTCAGGAGGTCATCGGGGAGAAGCCGACCGCGGACCTCGATTCCGTTTGGGGCGCCCAGGGAGGGTTTCTGGAGGCCGACTTCTGGGTGGGGCTGGTGTACGACGGAATGGCCGGAGGGGGAGAGGGAAACTAGGGAATCTCTGCACAAGGGCTCATTCCCCCCAAAAAGCGCCGAAGGGTCACGCCCCCGCAGGTGGAGGCGGTCCTAGTTCCATGAGGGTCCGGCCGACATCGTTTCCTGGCCCTTCTCCTCCAACTCCAGGAGG
>JBDHMC010000551.1:0-2239 GCA_039656355.1 Gemmatimonadota bacterium
ATTACACCTCCGTGCTTCGGACATTCCCACTAAGGGTCGGACCGAGGTCCGGCGCCTTCGTTGGGGAAGGGGAAAAGTTATGCCAGCGGGTGGATCGCGGCCACCCGATCCAACAGAAAGGCCTCCATTCTCCTGGCGGAGGCTTCCCAAGTGAACTCCTCCGCAAAACTCCGGGCTTTTACTCCCATCATCTTCCTGGACTGTTCGTTCTCGATGAGGTCCGAGAGGGCCTCGGAAAGAGTGTTCACGTCCCCGTGTGGCACCAGAAGCCCCGTTCGGCCATTCTGGACCGCATCTCGAAGGCCCGGAGAGTCGCTGGCCACCGTGGGGGTCCCGCAAGCAGCAGCTTCCAGGATGGAGATCCCCCAACCCTCCTTTGGGGAGGTAAGCACGTGAATCCAGCTTTGCTGAAGAAGCCAGCCTGGCCTTCAATTCCTGAAGCCTTCCCAGGTGATCTCCCTTTCCGGCGATCAACAGGCGAACCGGGATCCCATTGTCCCTGAGATGGGCAACGGCTTGGAGGATGAGGTCCACCCCTTTGTATCGCTTCAGCCGACCAAGGTAGAGGATGGTGGGCTCGGAACACCGCTCACTGTCGGCGCCGGGGGTCAACCGATTAAGCTCTACGCCGTTAGGTATCACCGTGATGTCGTGCGCGGTCATCCCCCGGTTCCTGAGGTCTGTGGCCGTACTCTCGGACACAGCCATCGCTGGGAGATTCCCGAAAACCCTTGGGATGGGACGCTCGAGGAGCCAGGTGGCAGCTGCCACAGGGAGGGAGGCTTCGTGGAAGGCCGTGGTTCCGAAAAGGTGATGGACAAAGAGGACTACCGGCGTCCGGGTCCAAAAGGGCATGAAAACTGGGACCTTGTTCAGGTCCTCAACCACTACCTCGAAGTCTTCCGGGTGCAGCGTCCGCTTCAAGTAGAGGGGAAGCCGGAGACCGAAGGACATCCGTCCTCCGATCCGGTGGACCTTGATACCGTCGAGGGTTTCCAACGGAAGACACCCACGGAATCCAGAGGAAACCAGGGTGATGTCGTGGCCCCAAGTGGCCAACCGGCCGAACACCTCGTGGAGGTGCGTCTCGGCTCCCCCGGCCTGGGGGTTCAACCTATCCAACCAGTTGACAACGAGAATTTTCAGGCGCGGTCTCCTAGCGTCTGTCACCCCCGGAGTTCGGAGCTTTTATAGAGAGCATCCAGAACCCCGTTCACGAATCTGGGAGAGTCTTTGCCGCCGTACGCTTCGGCCATGTGGATCCCTTCCTGGATGGAAACCTTCGGGGGGATTTCGTCCAGGAAAAGAAGTTCTGTGGTGGCAAGACGGAGAATGGATCGGTCCATCACGGAAAGGCGTTCGAGTCGCCAGTTCTCCAAGGCGGACGTTATCACCCGGTCTACATCGGGGAGATTGTCTTGAAGGGTTTCCAGGAGAAGTTCGATATAGCCTACCCTTCTCGCGGCTACTCGTCGGCTCTGGAGAATCCTGGTAAGAGCCTGGGTGATGGTTTCGCCTCCACCCGCGCTTTCCCACCGATAGAGAACCTGGAGGGCCCAGGCTCTGGCCCGGCTTCGGTCTCGAGGATGAGCCCCGTCCCTGGCAGGGGAGTCAACAGCCAAGTCCTACTCCATCTGCTGAAAAAGGCCGGCCATCTCAAGGACACTCAAAGCGGCGTCCCACCCCTTGTTTCCTGCTTTGGTGCCGGCCCTTTCAAGTGCTTGGTCCACAGTATCGGTCGTGAGGACACCGAGGGAGACGGGTACGGAAGAGGCCCTGGCGACCGCGCCGAGACCACGAGTCGCCTCCCCGGCTACATACTCGAAGTGCGGAGTTCCCCCTCGGATCACGCAGCCTAGGGCGACGACACCGTCGTATTTCCCCGTTTCCACTACCCGGGAAACCGCCGACGGCAACTCCCAGGCACCGGGAACCCGATAAAGGTCGATGTCGCCGTCAACCACCCCGTGGCGAAGGAGGCAATCAGTCGCCCCCGTCACCAACTGTTCAGTAATCAGGCTGTTGAACCGGGTCACTACGACTGCGAACCGTTTCCCGGTGCCGTTGAGATCTCCATGAAACTCGTTCACATCAGTATCTCCCTTAGATGTGCGCGACCGCACCCCACTTCTTCCACACCCCTCTATAGGATGTGCCCAAGCTTGGTGCGTTTCGTTGCCAGGTACTCCCGATTGAACTCTCCCGCCTCAACCTCCACGGACTCCCTTCCGGTGATCTC
>JBDHMC010000552.1:0-2046 GCA_039656355.1 Gemmatimonadota bacterium
TCCATTGACCGTACCGGCGGTCAATGGAGCCCGGAACCCCCTGGGCATGACCAAGTTGACTCCACCATTAATCGTGGCCAGGACCAGGCCGTCGCCCTGCCACTGGCTGCCCGAAAGGTGGACGTCCAGTCCGCCGTTCTGAGTCCGGCCCCGGACGTTACCCCCGACGTCTTTCAGGCGGATGCTACCGTTCTCTGTGTCGAGGCTCATATCACCTTGCACGGCCCTGACCTCAATCCCACCATTGAGAGAAGCCAACTCCAAGTTCGAGTTTGTGGGGACCACCAGACGGTAGGAAACCGACCAACCCTCGCGGCGTCCTACTGAGGGACCATCGGTTTGGATGGTGTTTCCAATCTGGACTTCGATGGCCTGGACTATCTCCTCCGGATCCCCGGACCTGGACCAGGCGGTCACTTTTGCCTGGAGGCGAATCTCGTTTCGGTCCCACCCCTCTACACGGATTCCCCCGTTGGGCTCGGCATCCACTCGGATCAAATCACGGGCCTCGAGGGCGAACTCCCGGACCTCACAGAACCGCTCAGACTGGCGGTTTCGCGACTCCCCTGCGCACCATTCGTCGTTGGGGATGATCCTCTGAGCTTCCAGCGGGCGGGTCGAGACCACAGCGGTGGCCAGAAGAACGAGGGGAACCACTCGGAAAATATGTCTTATCATGGAAAAACTCCGTCGTGAGCGGGGGAGCGTTGAGCAGGGCTTCATCAGGTACCCATCGCTTCTGAAAGGAGGATCCGGGCACGGAACAGTTGGCTCTTGGATGTTCCCTCGGAGATACCGAGCATCGTAGCGATCTCTCGGTGCTTTCGACCCAAGAGGGCATGCAGCCGGAAGACTCGCCGAGCACGGGGAGGAAGTTTCCCAGTTGCTCGCTCCAAATCCAGCCTCGTCAAAACATCGGCCGGTTCCACCATTCCATCAAAATCCTCAAAAACCAGGGTGGGGCGAGAACTCCTTTTCCGGGCCAAAATCTTGATCTGGTTCAACGCGATCTGTATTAGCCACGACCTTAGGGAGCACCGCCACCTGAACTGATCCAGGCCCCTCCCTGCTCTGATCCATGTTTCCTGGAGAACATCTTCTGCCTCCATCACATCCCCACTCATCCTGGAAAGGATGAACCTGAAAACAGCCTTGGTGTGCCTATCAAGGAGTGCTTGGAAGGCGATTTCGTCACCAAGGTGTAGCGTCTTACCGACCAGTTCTCTGTCACTTAGCCTCGAGAGGCGCTCTAGGGCGTTCTTCCTGGTCCCTTTCTTCGGCCCAAGGCTTCCCATCATTCAGCTCGGAAAGCCGCCATGGGATCGGCCTGGCTCGCACGATGTGCGGGCAAATAACTAGCCAGGAGGGAAACAGCGGTGAGCCCCAACATCACCGATCCGAAAGTCAACGCATCCACCGGGTTGACCCCGAAAAGGAGATTCTCCATCACACCGCCCAACCCGAGGGCAATGACCAAACCGAGACCTCCACCGACCCCGGAAAGAACTAAACCCTGGCGCAAAACCATGGTCTTTATGGTCCGTTCAGGTGCCCCTAGGGCCTTTCGCATCCCGAGTTCTCGGCTACGCTGACTGACGCCATAGGAAATCACCCCGTACACCCCTACGAGGCCTAGGATTAAGGCCATCCCGGCTGACACCAGAAGCATGGTCATCGTGAATGTGGTGCGGGCAGTGGACCGAGCCATCATCTCCGGCATTGAGCGGACGTCCAACAAGGGCAGGTCGGGATTGACTGATCCAACTGCTTCCCGAATGTCCCGGATGAGGCCGGCGGTTCCAGTGCGAGTGGTGCGAACGGCATACGCCATCGCCCGCCAGGCCTGGACTTCGTCCGCTGGTGAGCCTTCCCAAAAACCCAAGGTGACCTGGGGCCAGTAGACCAACTGGGGTGGTTCCTGATCCATCCCGTCTTCCCTGACATCCGTCGCCACGCCGACGACCTCAAACCAGTGAGTCGGATCGGGTCGAGGGGAGATTCGTTTTCCGAGGGCTAACTCAGGGGATTCCCAATATTCCCGAGCCA
>JBDHMC010000553.1:0-2041 GCA_039656355.1 Gemmatimonadota bacterium
GTCCCGCCTCAGGGCCGAAAATGCCCTCTTCTTGAACGCCCAGCTGGACTCCCTTGCGGGTGTGATCGTGGGCCGGGCTCCCCTCGCCCAAGAAAACCGTCACCTGCAGGACCTCCTTGGGCTCGTGGAGAAGGCTCCGACCATATTCGTGGCCGCAAACGCGTTCCGGTCTGGAACGGCTGGCTCCGAAAGCATGTTCCTCCTCGACGCCGGGTCCGATCAGGGTATTCAGCAGGGCGATCCCGTGTTGGTGCGGAGTGGCAGCATTGGTCTGGTAGGGGTTATCCAACAGGTTCGGGGCGGAATCTCCATCGGCTCGGATTGGAGCCATCCCGAATTCCGGGCTAGCGCAATGTCCGAGGACGGGGTGGTTTACGGGTTCGTGCGGACAGGCCGAGGGGATTTCCGGGAGGAAGACCGACTCTTCATGGATGGCATTCCTTTTCATGAGGAACTGGAGGTGGGGACGCTGATCACCACGTCCGGGCTCGGCGGGATCTTTCCCCGGGGGGTGCCCATCGGGGAGGTGGATGCGTTGAGGGGAGCGGAGGAGAGGTGGAGTAGATCCTATTGGCTTCGTCCCGTGGTGGCTACCGGGAGTATCACCCATGTCCTCGTGGCAGTCGGTGGCGGATTGACCGACGAGGCCATGGAACTTCTCCGGGGCCAGGCGGAGATCTCGCCCGATAGTCTGTCTGGGGGGGAGCCGAGCCCTGGCTCGGACGACGGGGGGACTGGAGCGTGAGGGGGGGGCTTCTGTTTCGGGTTCTGGTGCCGGTCCTGGTGGTGCTCCACTTCCTTCTCCACCTGGGAATGGGAATTGGTCGAGAGGCTCCGGATTTGCTCACCCTGGCTCTCCTCCTGGCTGCCCGGGAAGTGACCATGGGTTGGGGGGGAGGCCTCGGGTTCTTTTTCGGTCTCTTGGAAGATTCCTTTTCCGGGTTGGCCTTCGGGGCGAATACTCTCGCCATGGCGCTGGTGGGGGTCCTGGGGGCTCGAACAAGAGATCTCTTCGTGGGTGACTCGCTCCTCTTCTTCTTTTTCTATCTCGCAGGGGGAAAGTGGATTCGGGATCTGGTCCACTGGATCGCTGCGGGGGAGGCCGGGAGAGAGCCTTTCCTCAACGTGGTGCTTGTCGATGGGAGCATGGCCGCGGTCTACGTGGGCCTTTTTGGGCTACTACTGATTCTCCCCTTTGGTGGTAGAGAGGCCCTCCGTTGAGGCTCGACCACCCCATTTCCCGGAGGAGTAGAGCCTGGGGAGGGGCCCTAGCCGTTTTCGTTCTCATGGGCCTCCTGATCCTGGCATTCTTCCGTGCACAGGTCCTCGGGTCGAGCGCATGGGCGTTTCAGAGCGACTCCAATCGGCTTAGGGCCCTGGACATTCCTGCGCCGAGGGGCACCATTTTCGATCGAAACGACAATATTCTGGCGGACAACGTGCCGGGATATTCCGTGGTGCTTCTTCCCGATCGGCAGGACACGATCCAGGGGCGGTTGGAGCGCCTCAGGCCCCACCTGGGGCTGACCGATGGGCTGATCGCCCGCCTGATGGAGCGTGTCCGCGCCTATCCCAGACAGCCTCTGGTGGTGAAGGTGAACGCTTCCTTCGAGGAAGTCTCTGTCCTTGAGGAGAGGAGGAGCGAATTTCGCGGTCTAGAACTCGATCCCCGGCCGCGGCGTAGGTACCTGGCTGGGGAGGTGTTTTCCCATGTCCTGGGTTATCTGGGAGAAATCAACGTTCAGGAGTTGGAAGACTCGGTCTTCGCCGGGTATGAGCCCGGGATGATCGTGGGGAAGGAAGGAATCGAGGTCCAATACGAGCGCCGTCTCCAGGGTGCGAAGGGGATCCGGTATGTGGAAGTCGATGCACTGGGCCGGATCCTGGGTCCGTTCGATGGTCCAGGTGAAGCGCCTGCCACTCCCGGCCAGGATCTCCGGTTGAATGTGGACCTGGATCTCCAGCGGTGGGTGCACAAGATCTTCCCGGACACAATGCGGGGCGCGGTAGTGGCCCTCGACGTAGAGGATGGAGGGATTCT
>JBDHMC010000554.1:0-2035 GCA_039656355.1 Gemmatimonadota bacterium
CCTCATCGGATTCTTCGCCATACCAGGTGTGCTCTTCGTGATTTACGGCATTTACCTTCGAGACCAGCGTAAAGACTAGGACCTCCACCGGGCACCCGGCGGCTTTGGCCGGAGAAGGAATTTTTGACTGACCCGCTCAGTTATTAGGGACGGGCGTCCGCTACCGCAGCTTCCAAGAGTCGCCAGCGAAGCTGGAGAATGAACCAGAAAAAGAGAGCGAAAGCGAGCATCATGGTCCCAACCCCCGTGCTGATCAGCACCGCCTTGGCTCCTGGCGCAATGACAGTGGCTAGGATGGCTCCTGCTGCTTCGATGTCTTGAAGGGTAAAAATGATCGCGATCACCGCGCTCAAGATTCCAGCGAGGGATGCAAGGAAGCCCCATACCAGCACCCCATCGAGCCAGGCCTTGGTTCTCAAGTCCGGCGATGCTCCGGGTCGAAAGAGCCGGAGTGCCGACCAGAGTCCGAGAATCAACACTACCACAAAGCAAAGTGACATAGGCCAACGAAAGAACCCCATAGACTCCCACACCATGCCCATCGCCTTATCTCCCTTCAAGAGGTTATCGATATTGAGGGTCCTGGTATTGAGCTAGGGCCCCTTTCTCGCCCGGAAACTCCGCCGCAGCTCCGCGCCCAGAGTTAGTAGAGTCAAAAGGGCCAGTCCACCCAGGAGAATACTGATCACGATCAGCCACTCGCCCTCTATCCACTCCGTATCGTTCCCTGCTACGACCGCCGGCCGGGGGCTTTTGGCCCCCGTTTTCCGAGCCGATTCCCGGGTCCCCGCATTGAGTCGCTCCATGACCAACCCCACCACTTCTCCATCCTCCTTCTGGAAAGTAAGCCTCACTGGCTCTTGCTTCAGGAAGAAGGAGTTTCCAGACCCAACGAACATCGGAACTCGGACCTTCCCCGTAACCTGGTATGTCAGGTACCCCGCGTCTTCCAGCCTCACGTGCACAGATTTTTCGGACGTCACGGCGTACACGCCAACGTGTGAAGCCAGATCCTCCGGGTTCTTCGGGGACTCCGCAATGGCCAGCGCGGGACCGTTGGCGAGGACCTTCATCGGGGTATCGTCAGAATACAGTGCGGTGTTGGTGAGCATGACAATCCCCACACGCCGCTCCGGATCGAACGCGATCAGGGAGCTGAATCCGGCCGTGTTTTCGCCGTGGGCGATGATGTGTCGGCCCTCGATGGAGTCGTTGTTCCAAGCCAAGCCGATCCAAGAGCCCCCCGCTCCCCAGGGCCTCCGGACCTCCTGGGCCGCCTGCATCGCCTCCTCCAAATCCGTTTCAGGTGGCCCGACGTTGGCTTTCAGGTAGGTAAGCATATCCTCCACGTTGGAGAGGATTCCCCCTGCGCCTTCGCTTGCTTCCGTACCAGACCGGTAGGGAACGGCCACCCCCCCCGCGTACCCTTGGGTCATCCAGTCGGCTATTTCACCCTCAATGGCGAAACCACTCAGGTCCATCCCCAGGGGCTCGAGAACTCGCTCATCCAAGAGGTCCTGGGCCCCGTGATGCGCCTACGACCGTTGGCACATAGACTGTGCTGTGTGGTCCGTCAGCCCTCAAACTCCTGAATCCGGAATGTGGAACCACTGCATCGTTTGTTCGTCGAAGTTGGGCGAGAATGAAGACCTCGAAGAATTCCAGGTCGGGAGGCGGTTGGCTTTCGACGCACGCAAGGGACGGCTTTGGGTTGTGTGTCCAAGATGTGAGCGGTGGAATCTCGTCCCCATAGACCAACGATGGGAGGCGGTTGAAGCCCTTGAGCGAGCTTACCGCGATACGCCGACGAGGTATTCCACATCTGAGGTTGGCCTGGCCAGGTTGGGTGCTGGTCTCGAGATCGTCCGCATAGGGGATCCGATCCCAGGCGAGTTCGCTGCGTGGCGGTGGGGAAGTCGGTTCGGTCGGAAGAAACGGCGCCTCAAGTCCACCGTAAAAAGGGGGAAACTCCTCCATCTAGAGAGAAGCACGGCGTATGCGGCGGGCATCGCTCTTGCCCCCCTGGCCCCCGTAC
>JBDHMC010000555.1:0-2032 GCA_039656355.1 Gemmatimonadota bacterium
CAATCTCCCGGCATCGGGTAGCTCCTGGGCCCGGCGGGGCTTGGAGCCCCGGGCCAACCTTTGATGATAAGGGAGCCGCTTTTCCAGAACTGCTGCGAGACGCCGGGCCGGTTCCCCGTCACCAGGTGAAATCTCATCGAACAGGTCAGCCCACGGGGCAACGGAAAGGACGGCCGCGGCCCTATCATCCAGTCCACACTTCTCGTATCGGGTCTTCCGGACCCAGGGAGGTTCCCCTAGCTGAGCCCGGACCTCCGATACAAGGGCATCAGGAATTGGAAGCGGTGGGGTGTCCGTGTCTGGATACATCCGGTCGGGCCCCGGGAGAACGCGTTCGAACCCGGTCGTTTCGCCGGGATGAGCTTGGCGAGTCTCAGCCGGGATGCCCTCGAGAGCCTCCCTGGCCCGAATCAGAACCTCTCGAGCGCCGGTGGCCACATCGTTCTCAGGCCCCCAAACCACCACCAAAGCGTCCCCGGACTCCGCGCCCAATTCCCGCGCCAACTCCCTCCATTGCCCTGCACTGAGGCCGTCATCAATGATCCCAGAATGGATCATAAACGGAGAATCCACTGGACAGGCGATGACCCTGACCCGGTCAGCAAGCTCCTGGGCAAAGGTCACTCTGGGTTGAGTGACATGGGAGAGGAGTCCCTCAAAGCCCGGCAGGCGAACAGCGCACGCCGTGTCCCCGCGAGCAATGGCCTGCCTAACCGGATGATAGTTCGAGGTACAGAGAATTGCGTCAGCTTCCATGACCATTGGAGAGGTATCCCAGGGGATGCCATCCGGCGGGTCACGGAAATAACCAGCCTCCACGCCTCTCCTTTCCAACTCCGCTTTCATCCGAAGGAGATTCAGCTGCCTGAGTGCTTCTGTGTGGACGAGGAGAGGAAGGTGCCGATGGTAGTGGACTCCTTTGATTTCAACCCGGCGGCCCCCTGCCACGGATACATTCACGTCCTGCCTAGCCGCCCCGGGACCCCTCCTGACTTTTCCCGTTGCCCGAGCGAGCTGAGCGAGGACCCTAGCTCCTGCTTGGAGCTCGAGAGGCGTCAGCAGTTCGGGTTCTGTGACCATCTCCGATAACGGTATCCCCAACCGATCGGTGCGGAAGGTGACCCGGTGCCCGATATCCGATACCTCCCGGCAGGAATCCTCCTCCAGAGACAGCTGGCGAATGGAAAGCTCCCGGTCCACCCCCAGTTCAGGGATCTGGAACGGGATCGCTCCTGTTAGTCCCACCATGGCCGTCCGTTGGAAACCTGTAGGGATGGATCCATCCAGGTATTGTTTCCGCATGACGTGAAGCTCCGATACCAGATTCAGGTTGCAGAGCTCCGACAGCTCGATGGCTATCCGTACGGCTTCATCGTCGATCTCGAAGGGGGGGGTATCGTCCATCTCGTAGGTGCAAACGGTTCCCCGCTCCAACAAATAGACGATCTCCTTGTGGGTTTTGAACTCCATGAGAGCGGTACCGTCGTACTCCCCCAGTTCGCTCAAGGTGGGTCGCATGTGCCTCAGGACCTCGGCATCCACCTTCGTGACTCTCCGGCCAGCAGGGCACCGGCAAAACAACTTGGATCGGGTATCCAACTGCTGATGGGTCTCCAAACCGGACATGAAACCCAGAGCCTCGTAGTCTCCGGAGGTCATCTCCTGGAATGGTTTGTCGGGAAAGTCGAGGGTGGGATCGGGGCGGGGGTTGAGGTCGCCAGGGGGGCGAATCCCGATTTCCTCCGGTTTATTCAGATTATCGTCCATCTATGGCCTGTCTCCGGGTGGTTCCCAGACGGATTCCGCATTTGCAGATGGAAGATAAGGCGGGATGAGCCGCAGGATAGGGAGGGGACAAAAAAGGGCCGGCCCTCCCGAAGAAGGGAGGACCGGCTCCGTTTCGACTTTCAAGGAAGTGACAAGGGCCCGGGGCTGAACGGCAGACCCTAGGGAGCCGCAACCCCCCTGTGCGCGGCCGCACCCCACTTGCGCAGAGGCTCCCTAGCGGTCTCCCCCGCCTACCTTCTTTCGG
>JBDHMC010000556.1:0-2025 GCA_039656355.1 Gemmatimonadota bacterium
CAGGGTGTTCAATGCCCATGCGGTCGGGGTTTCTGGATCCCGGGAGATGGGTGAGACATCCTCCCATCCGTTTCCTACCCAATTCTCCACACGAAAGTCCTGGGGCGCGGCCACGCCCTGACCGTCGCCAAAAAAGAAGAGTTCGATCCTACCCACAGGGAGCCGAGTTCCAAAATCCACCTCCAGCCAGTCCTTGAGGTTCGGCGAAGTGTATGCCGTCCACCGATTTTTGGAATGTCGGGTGAAGGAGATCCGGCCGTCCACGACCTGCTCCACCGCATCCGACGGGAAGGTGAAGGAGGCGCCGACCCGCGGATACTCCTGATCCCCTGGATTCCATGCCCAGTTCTCCACGTCGCTGATAGGCTCGGGTAGGGGAAGGTCACCCGGGCCCCAGGTCTCCAGCTCCGTGAGCCCTGAGGTGGCACCATTCCGATGGTGGAGAACGGCTCTGATGCGTGCCGTGGTGAGCTCGGGGAACGTCACGATGTTCGATCGGCGTCCCTGTGGATTCTCGGGTGTCCTCTCCTGGCCAGGGATCGGTGTCCAGTTCCTCTCATCCTCGTTCCAGGTGAGGAGTTCGTACCGGGCCGGCGGAAGGATGGGGGTCACCGCGAGGGCCGAAGGTGTCGGAAAGCCGGACTCCTCTTCCTCTTCCTCTCCCGTGACCTCCGTTTCGGGGCTGGCATCACTGTCCAGGAAGTAGAGCCTCAGTTCAGAAAGGGTGCGATCCACCCCGAAATCCACTTCGAACCAATCCGTCTCAGGGCCCGTCCCCCCGGCAACCCACCGATTGGGTGGGGAGGGGTGGTACCAACGGTTTCCGTCCACGGCGTAGAAAGGCGGAGACGTGAGTTGGCTCGAGGAAGCTGAAACCAGGGGAAAATGTCGGCCGTCGTTGTTGACGGCGTAGTTGTGGAGGCGAGGAGTTGGAATCTCAGCGAGGGGAGGGGGAATCGGGACCCTCAGTTCGCTGATCTCCCTGGTCCTGGCTACCTCCCGGCCGTCCAGGTAAACCGCCAATCCCGTTCCCTGGCCGTACCGCACTCCCTCCCGATCCCAGACGATCGAAAGGTCGTGGCCGTGGTAGTCCACTCCCTGGAGGGCGAAGTAGTCCCATTCCTCCGGCGTCAGGGGGTTTACCACAAGGGTGTCGTCGGCTCTGGGTCGGAGCCCGACAAGGCCAGTGATGACCGGGTCCACGAACCCGGAGTGGAGGTAATGCTCCGAGTGGTAGAACATGTTGTGACCGGCCCATGACCCGGTGAAGGGATCGGCGGCTTCAGCGATATACGGCCGTTCGCTCATCCGATGGCTCTTGGAGTATGTCAAAAGAAGGCGAGCGTAGTCGTCGCGGGTGACGACTTCCTGGTCGTAGTTGTTCAGAAGGTTGGCCAGGGCTACGAGGGTCTGGGTGGTGGCGTAGGGCCAGGCGTTCCCACTCCATACACAACAGCTCGGAGAGAGGAAGAACTGGGGATCCCCTTGTTCCACACTGGTTGGGCCATAGGGTGCCCAGAAATATTCCGGGTCCATGAGGAACTTCCAGGCGGCCTCGAACCCCGCATCCGGGAGGTTGACCTGCCAGGGTATGTAGCCCAGGAGTTCACGGCCGTGGGGTTCATCGGAATAGGGCCCCGACTCCCCGGAATGGGGCCCCGTCTCGTAGGTCAGAGATTTGGCCCGAATTCCGTCTTTCTCATCGAAAGCGAATTGGTGAAAGAAGAACTCCCGGTCAGGGTCCCAGAGTTCCTCCTGCACCCGCTCCTTCAGAGCCGAAGCTCGGGCTTGATACTCAGCGGCCTTCTCAACTTCCTCAAATAGGGCGGCGGTCCTGGAGAGGGCTGACAGGTCTGCGAACAGATAGGAGTTCAGTGTCGGTCGGTATCCTTCGGCCCCTCCAAACTCATCGTCCGTGAGACGAGAGTTGATGTTCGTTTCCATCCCATCCCAGGCCCCAAACCACCTATACATCTCATGGCCAGGATCCCATCGCTCCTCGGTCCACACGGCCACCTGGCTCTC
>JBDHMC010000557.1:0-2017 GCA_039656355.1 Gemmatimonadota bacterium
GTCCCGACATAGAGGACATTCGGTAGGTCCGGGTCCTCCTGAATGACGTTCACCGACTCACCGGGGAGGTTTCCCACGATGGACGTCCAACTTTCGCCAAAATCATCGGAGGAGAAGAGGTAGGAGGAAAAGTCGTCCTCACGGAATCCGGTCTGGGACAGATAAACCCTGCCCGTTTCGTGCCTGGATGCGACAATCCGGCTGACCCACTTCTTCGGAAGCCCCTGACCAACTCTCTCCCAGTTCTCTCCGTCGTCCCGGGTGAGCCATGCCGACCCCCCCTCGGTTCCGACGTAGATGAGTCCCTGCTGGAGCTCCGATTCTGCAATCATGGTGATGGTTCCAAAGGGCACCGCCGCCCGGGGTCCCTCAGCTGAATCGGCCACCTCCTGGCTGATGGGGGCCCAGTCTTCCCCCCGGTTTGTGGATTTCAAGAGGCGATTCCCGCCGACGTACAGGGTGTACGGGTCGTGGTGGGAGATGATGAAGGGGGTGTACCAACCGGAACGCCACCTTCCCTCCTCTCTGGCCAACCTGGGCCGGATGCTCTGAGCCGCGCCGGTGAGGACCGAATCCTGGGAGATGTCCATTCGGCGCATGGAGCCGTGCTGGTGCTCGTAATAGACCAGAGAGTTATCGGTGGGATCCAGGTAGGTGTCGAAGGAATCTCCGCCGGTCCACTGATCCAGGTACACGTTCTCCCACGGATCCCAGATCGCTCCCTCGATGGAGATATGGCTGGGTCCATAAAGGGCGGCGTTGTCCTGGGTCCCCCCAAAAATCCGATAGGGATCGGACATGTCAAGTGAGAGGGAATAGAACTCCGCTGCAGGAAGGTTGTTTATGTGGAGCCAGCTCTCCCCCCGGTCCCAGGATTGAAAGAGGCCTCCGTCGTTGCCCAGGAGAACCCGGTTGGGATCGAGGGGATCGATCCAGATCTCATGATGGTCTAGATGCATGATTACCCCGCGGGTGTCATGCATCCGGATGATCTTTTCACTGATGCGCCGAAAGGTGCGCCCGCCGTCGTTTGAATGGAACGCGCGGTTGCCCAGGATGAAGAGATCGTCGGGGTTGTCTGGCGAAACCCGAATGTCCGCGAACTTCCACCCATAAACGCCATAGACCTCGTAGAGGTCATCCTCGTTCACCTTCCGCCAGCTCCCACCCCGGTCATCGGAGCGGTAGACCTCACCTCCGGTGATGGCCCTCCCCTCCACATGACTGGGCCCCCAGTTGTCCACAAATGCGTAGACGATATGAGGTGAGCTAGGCGCCACATCGAGGCCGATTCTTCCCAGGGGACCATCCGGAAGTCCACCGCCCAGTTTCTCCCAGCTGTCTCCCCCATCAGTCGATCGGAAAACTCCGCTCTCCTCCCCGGCCTCTACCGGCTCCCCACTCACCGCCTGCCACGCTGAAGCGTACAGGACCTGGGGATCGGACGGATCCATGACCAGGTCCACAACCCCGGTATGGTCGCTCACGAAAAGGACCCGATCCCAGGATTCACCCCCGTCCACCGTCCTGAAAACGCCGCGCTCCTGATTGGGACTCCAGAAGTGGCCAAGAGCCGCCACAAAAACGATGTCCGGGTTGGTCGGATGAATAAGGACTTTCCCGATGTGGTGCGTGTCGGAGAGCCCTGTGTTTTGCCAGGTACGTCCGGCATCGGTTGACTTGAATACTCCCGTCCCCGAATACGAATAACCGCTATGGCGGGGCTGGGTCTCGCCGGTTCCAACCCAGACGATTTCAGGGTCCGACCGTGAGACAGCGACGTCACCGACGGAAAAGGCAGACTCTTTTTCGAAGATTGGAGTCCAGGTGAGGCCATTGTTTTCGGTCTTCCAGAGATTCCCGGAGCCGATCCCCACATAGATGGTTCCATGAATCCCTGGCGGTACGGCGATGGCCTCCACCCGAGCCCCGGCCTGCATGGGACCTACCGCCCGCCATTCCAGGTCGCTGAACGGGGACTCCCTCTCCAGACGAATGTGGTCTTCCCAGGCACGGA
>JBDHMC010000558.1:0-2014 GCA_039656355.1 Gemmatimonadota bacterium
CTTGGCTTCACCGTCACCTTCCTCGTGGCCCAGATCTGGAGACTGATGGCCTAGGAGCGGCGTTGTTGCATGGCTCGGTGTTGAGGACAAATCCCCCATCCCCCGAGTGGGGGTCAGGTCACTCGGTAGCTGTCGGGCATCCCGAGGTGGGTCATTCTGTTGAGTATCCTGCTCGCCAGCTGTACTTCAACTCGTTGTCCGTCGAAGGTTCGGCTTCGCACTCTTCGACCGATGATCGTCTTATATCGAAAGACGGTATTCTCCACCAGACTGCGCGTGCTGTAGCCTGAACGGGTTTGCCAATCGCGTCGACCGAGGTCCCGGATCGAGCGGATGTTGCGATTCCTCTCCTCCAGTGCGGCCGAGGGCCGTGGACTCAGCTGAGCGTTACGTCCAGGTGGAATGAGCACTCTGACCGCTCGCCCCTCACCCTTCTCTTGAGCGGCCTCGTAGACGCCCACTCCATCGTAAGCACCATCGGCGGAAACAGACGCCACCGGATCGTCGATCTGTTCCAGCAGCACGGGCACCCGAGCCCCATCACGCGCTCGACGGGACGTCAGATCCGAGGCAACGATCTCACCCGTACTGGCATCAACAGCTAGGTGCAGCTTCCTCCAAGCCCTGTTCTTAGGCGGTTTTCGTAGTTGGCCAACGTGAATCCTGAGCCCAGTACTGTCGATGAGCAGATGGATCGGTCGATCGGTGGCGAGCCTCCTGAACTGAATTTCGCCGAGCCTCTTCAGCCGCCGAGACAGCGTAGTGTGATCAGGAATCGGGAGCTCCAACTCGAGAAGCTGGGCCAGCGACCGGAGGAAGCCCTCGGTCTGGCGAAGCGGAAGATGAAAGACCATGCGGATCGTCAGAGCAGCCTCGATCGCGATGTCCGCATAGGTGCGCTGGCCTCCGGGTTTGCCGCTGGCCGGAGCACGCCAGGCATTGAGTGCGGCATCCGAGAGCCAGACTGTAAGGTTGCCACGCATCTGGAGCCCTGCCTCGTATTCAGGCCAGTTTCCGATCCGGTATCGAGACTTGGCGTATTTGTATTGGCTCCGTTTTGGGTACTTCATCTATCTCAACTCCGGCTCGAGGGAATCATCTCAATAATGCTCCCTTCTCCGGAGCCATGCACCAAAGCCCCACGCCCCTCAGATCATTGCCCGCCGGAAGGCTGTCCTCCGTGAGGCCTGGGCCGCTCATCCCGACCGCTTCGCCTCCGGTAAACCAACCCCCAGACCACCCATCCTCTCCCCTTCAACACTGGAGATTGCTCTCTAAGTACACCCGACGAGGGTTTTATTATTGTTGACAGGTTCCGGCGTGCCCGGTAGCTTAAGGTTTCCCCCCAAAAAAGCCCCCCCAAGTTTTGTTCTTCTTTTATCCTCTCCCTACGGGAAAGGGGACTGCGTTGCTTTCACGCACTAAGAGCGCGAAACCCGGTGCGCTGTCTTCGGGCCTCCGTGGACGGTTCTTTAGAGCCTTTCTCCTGGTGTCGGCCATCGCCGTGACCCCCAACTGGATTCCGGAGGTTCGTGCCCAAGAGCCATCGGAGGGGGTCAAGGTTGTTGAGACAACCCAGGTCCGCGACGGTCCCGACGTCTGCGAAGATTGCATCCATTTGACTCTCGAGACCACTCTGGGGGATGCCGATGGCCCGGGAGTGATTGAGGAGAGTCAGTTTGTCGGCCGTGACCAGCTGGGGCGGTTCTGGGTCGCACAGCGCGACTACGTTGCTGTGTTTGATGGCGAAGGCACATTCGTCACGAAAGTGGGGCGGTCGGGAGAAGGGCCTCTTGAGTTCACCAACTCGAACGCCATCCTCGGCAACGATGAGGGTGAGGTTGCCATCTTCGATCCTGGTAACGCACGCGTCACAGTGCTAGACATGTCGTTCCAGGTGGTTCGTGAGTTTAGACTCCCGATACTTGGCTCGATCGTGGCCGCCCTGCCAGGGCGCGACAGGTACCTTGTGAGCGGGGTTGGCCCCTCCGAAGAGGGAATAGTACAGCCTCTC
>JBDHMC010000559.1:0-2001 GCA_039656355.1 Gemmatimonadota bacterium
CAACGGCGAACAACCTCAGAAACCTTCGACCGTGCGACCATCGCATGCCTCCGCCAAGAACGTCGGACACTGGATGCCCGACGCCCCCAGGGGGCATGCGATCAACGAGACAGACACAATCCTTGGACCCGAAACCCGGGCACCGACACCCTGTGATCAACAGGGACACAAACGTTCTCGAAACGGACCCCCTCAACCTATCGCTGCCCTGTGACAGAAACCCCTCGATTCGTCGCTCCCCAGCGTCCCCCCGAAATGGAAGAATCTAGGCGGAAATGCTCAATATTGAGCAAAATTGCGTCTGTTAGTAGGAGACGCAATTCTCGCCACGCCAAGTGGCCAATATCCACTACGCATAGTGGTTGACAGGCTCCCCACATTCCAGCCGGGAATCACCGCCATTCGAGGCCAGGAAGGGTTGCGAGTTTCGCCACAAACCTAAGTGAGCAGGTCCTCACGAAATGCTTTTTGCGGGTGCTGTGATACAGAGAACGCACCCGCTCCGTGCGGTTTCTTCGGATAGCATCGGGTCGTAGTTCGCACTGGGAGAACCGAGGCAATGGCGGGAGTGATCATTCTCTGCTTGGCGGTCATCGTTCTGATGATCGCCGGCATGTGGACCACCTTCACGAAGGCGGGAGCGCCTGGTTGGGCGGCCATCGTCCCGATCTACAACCTCTGGGTAGTGCTGAAAATCGCCCGGCAAGAGGGCTGGATGATCCTGCTGTGCCTCATCCCCCTGGTGAACAGCTTCGTCGGCATATACGTGAGCATCGAACTCGGCAAGGCGTTCGGGAAGACGGCCGGTTACGGCTGGGGCCTTGCGTTGCTCCCGTTCATCTTCTATCCGATGCTCGGATTCGGAGAGTCTCAGTACCAGCATCCGCCGGTTCAGTAGCGACCGCACCTCATCGAGCCAGAGCCTTGGACCGGCGTAGGTCCGGACCGGCCTGTACCGGTCAACTGGGCCGGAACTCGTTGCCAGTCAGTCATCCTGCTCGATCGGCTTGGTGGCCCATGCCCTGATCCGCCACCCAGGGTCTGACTCATCGTCCGAAGGCCCCCCGACGTGTCGAGTTTCGTTGCGTATTCAAGTCAAGTGATCAGTAACCAATTTCTCGCAGGTACGTCTCGCAGATCCGTTGATAGGCCGGTGTCAAGCGCGGGTCCGAGCAGCCCCCTGGGCCCCCTGGGACGGTGCCGGATTCCTCGACCGTGACCTCCGTGGTCTCCCCGAAAGTGATCTGGGTGTAGATGACTCGCTCGACCCACTGGCCGTTCGCCGTTTCCGCGAGGGCGTCGATCGAATACTGGTAAGTACCAGGTGCACTCGGTGGGGTTATCGTGCAGCCGTAGGTGTAGGTGGACACCCCGGCTAACGAGTTGAGCCCTTTGACGCACAGCCCGTTCGTCTCCGAGCCTCCCGGGGGTATGACTACTACTGACACGTTCTGAAGGTCCGCTGCACTCAGGTTGGCGACTTCGATGGTGAACGTAGCCGATGCGCCCGGTTCCACTTCCTGGGTCGGTGGCAGCACGGTCAGATCCATCATCATGCCGTGATGGATCGTGACGCGGATGAAGTCGATGTACTCCCACCCGTTGTTGACATAGCCCTCCAGGTACATTTCGATGCTGTTATCGCCGGGGTCGAGGTCAACGTCGATCGGCTGGTCGTAATACTGGGTGCTGGAGTAGCCGTGGAGCGGACGGCAGGCGTGTTCTCCCGTACCCTGACACTGCGACAGACGCCACGAGCCGGTCCAAACTACCGTCTGATTCGATCGCTCCACACGAATCGAGACCTGGTCCTGCAGCGTCGCATACCCGTCGTCGAGACAGATCCAATCCCCGGTGCCGTCGGGATGCTCCTCGTAGATCTGCAGGGTGTAGGCGGGAAACGAGTTGTCTCCGGCGACACCGAACGCCAGTTGGTCGAAACGGAGACCCACCTGGGCCCAGTCCACGAGCGACGTCTTGCCGAGCAGCGTGATCGAGTCG
>JBDHMC010000560.1:0-3178 GCA_039656355.1 Gemmatimonadota bacterium
CGGCCCGTCCAGTGTTTCCATGGACCGGGAATACGCCACCCGCCTACCCGGGATCGAGCTGGAGCCTGCCCAGGGACGCTACCGGGTGAGCCACGTGTACCGGGACGGGCCCGCAGACAAAGAGTGGTTGGACCTGGCGGTAGGAGATTTCGTTCTGGCCATCGACGGGCAGGAGATCCGAGCCGGGGAAAACTATTGGAGAATCCTGAACCACGCGCTGAACGAATATGTTACCCTCCGGGTAGCTGACTCTCCCGATGGGGCGAATGCCCGGGATCAGCGGGTCGCCACGATCACCTCACTCCGAAACATCCAGTACCAAGAGTGGGTGGAGGGGAATCGGGAATACGTGGAGCGGGAGTCGGGGGGGAAGATTGCCTACGTCCACATCCGATCCATGAATGGGGCTTCTCTGGCTGTCTTCGAGAACGAGATCAACCGGTTCTGGAATGCCGAGGGGATCATCGTGGATATCCGCTACAACGGGGGTGGAAACACCGACCAGCAAATCCTGGATATCCTTGAACGGCGACCGTATGAGTACTGGAACAACCGGTGGGCGGCAAAAAGCGCCGGGAGGCGGCCAAGGCAAGCCATCGCCGGGCCCAAAGTCATGCTCATCAATGCCCGGTCTGGCTCGGATAGCGAAGTGACTCCCCTGGGATTCCGGGACCTCGAGTTGGGAAGCATTGTGGGAAACCCCACCGCTGCTGCGGTCATTGCCACGGGCAGCTATGGCCTGATCCACGGCGGGTCTATCCGGACTCCGGGGTCGCTGGTCGTGAGCTACGACCCCACCAAGCCAAACAACCACGGGATCAACCTTGAGAACTACGGCGTGGCCCCGGATGTCTTCGTTTGGAACACGCCTGAGGACGAGCTTGCAGGGTACGACAGGGAATTGAAGGCGGCCGTAGACGAAGCTTTACGCATGCTGTCGGAGGGGCTCTATCAGTATCAGGGTGGAGGCCGTTAGGGGCCGTAAATGCCGATTCACGACGCCTATGCGCGAATCACTCCTTTTGAACTCCTTTTGCCGGAGGAGGGTTTCGCCGACGAGTATTTCCCGCTCATCGGGGAGGAGGCGAAAGAACGAAAGGCTGATCTTTCGGAGTCGGAACGGTTCGCTCTTCTGAGCGAGGCTGGTGCCGTCCTTCGGAAAATCCGGGGTGAAGAGGATGACCCCCAACTTATCCATCAGTACGGGATTCTCCTTTTCCACGCCTTCCATTTCTGGCGGGAGGGTCAACCGTTTTTCCAATTGGAAACTGGGGTAGTCAGGTACCTGGTGGAGGCGGGACCCAAAGCAGGGGATTGGGTGCCCTCCCTCCCCGGTCCGGCGGGGTATGTTCAGCCTACCTCAGCATCTTTTCTGGGTTTCTGGAGGAGAGGATGGTCCCCCAGAGTCCCTGGATGGTTTCTTTTGGTCAGCATCGGATGGTGAAAAGCTCTCACTCCTGGTGGTCATGGGCATTCGGAAGGATCGACCGGGTTTGAGTGTGGTCCCGCTCCCCACCCTTCCTCTTTCGGCTGCAGGGGAGTGGGCGGCCATGCAGGTCAGGCCTGAAGGAAAGGATTTCCAGTCCTCTCTTCCTGGGGCCGAACTGGAAAACCTCTATGCTCTGGAGGCCGGTGCTGAAGCCGTAAAGTTGGCCATGCGGGTCTTCTGGTACCTGGATGTCTTCCCGGCCTCCGTTGCGGAGGGGATTCGAGAACCTGGGGAGGGGAACGGGCCGCAACCCAGTCACCTTGACTCCCGTCGGATCGTCTTGAAGGGCGGCTGATGGCCCGGGAATCGCGGAAGGCAAAGCGGGAACGGGCCGCCGTCATTTTTGAGCTTCTCCAGTTGGAACACCCGGAGGCCATGACGGCCCTGGACCACCGAGACCCCTTCGAGCTGGCGGTGGCCACAATCCTCTCCGCCCAATGCACCGACGAGCGGGTGAATATGGTGACGCCGGAGCTCTTCAGGCGATTCCCCGACCCCCCCGCATTGGCCGCTGCATCGCAGGACGAGTTGGAGGATGTGATCCATTCCACCGGGTTCTTTCGGAACAAGGCGAAGAACCTCATTGGCATGGCCCAGGCGCTGATGGTGGAGCATGAAGGGGAGCTCCCCCGGACCCTTTCCGACCTTACCAGATTGCCCGGAATCGGGCGGAAAACAGCCAACGTCATCCTCGGAAATGCCTTTGGCATCGACGAGGGGGTGGTGGTGGATACCCATGTGAAACGTTTGGCGGGCCGGATGGGGTTTAGCAGGGAGAACACGCCGGAAAAGATCGAGGTCGATCTCATGGCCCTCTTTCCCAGGGAGCGCTGGACTCCCCTTTCTCACCTTCTCATCTTTCATGGGCGGGGGCCATGCCCGGCCCGAAAAACCCGGTGCCATGAATGTGTTGTGGCTCACCTATGCCCTTCCTCTACCGTGTAAGAGGAGCCTCCTGGGTTTTCGGGGCTGCGCCGGAGACCGAGGCCCCCCGGGCCCTCTGCCTAACTCCTCTGGACACCTGTTGAAACCATCCTTGCTCCTGATCCGTCCAATCCCTTAAAGCTCTTTGCCCAGAAGACATCCCTCGGATTGGAGCAGACGGCATGACCGGCTTCGGTCAGGAAGTGCGTTTTGCCCTGAGAACGATCCTCAGGGACAAGAGGTTCTACGCTTTCGCTGCCCTCATCATCGGCCTCGGGGTCGGGGCCAACACGGCGGTGTTCAGCGTCATGAACCCCCTTCTGTTCAGGCCGCTCCCTTTCGAGAATCCCGGGGATCTCGTTTGGATCTCTCTTTCTGAGAGTGGCGGGATGTCCTCCCGAACCTCCCGGACGTCCAACCTCCGGGACTTCCGCGAGCTGAATGAATCCTTCGACGGTCTCACCGGGTATTTCGCTTTCTTCGAGTATGAGAGCTACAACCTGGTGGGGAATGGAGATCCGGAGCGGCTGGTTGGAGTGGGCGTAGCTCAGGACTTCTTGGATGTCCTGGGCGTCCAGCTTCAACTCGGACGCAGCTTCGTAGAAGAGGAGGGGGTGTGTGGTGGACGTCCTGCGGCCATCCTCACCCATGGATTCTGGATCCGTCGGTTCGGGGCCGATCCTGGGATTGTCGGACGATCCATCACCCTGAACGACGAACCTACAGAGGTGGTGGGAGTCCTTCCGGCCTCCTTCGATTTCGCAT
>JBDHMC010000561.1:0-2429 GCA_039656355.1 Gemmatimonadota bacterium
AAAATCCTGTCTAGCTTTTGCTATCGATCCACGACCACAGGAGAAGGAGAATGGGCCCCATCCGCCGATTCATGGAGGAGCAATTCCTCCACTTCAATGCCAGGGAGACCTTGGAGGCAGCTCAGGCATATGAGGCCCACGTCGATGCGGGCGGGAAGATGTTGGTGTCCCTGGCGGGGGCCATGTCCACGGCTGAGCTAGGGATCAGTCTCGGTCGAATGATCAGAGCCCGGAAAGTCCATGCCATCTCCTGCACGGGAGCCAACCTAGAGGAGGACGTGTTCAATATCCTGTCTCACGACGAGTACGTGGCTGTTCCGGCCTGGAGGACCCTTTCACCGATGGATGAGAAAGCCCTCCACGACAGGGGAATGAACCGCGTGACCGACACCTGCATTCCTGAGGGTGTCATGCGGCATGTAGAGGCCCGGATTCTGGATGGGTGGTCTGTAGCGTGCCGGCAGAATGTGCGGAGATTCCCCCACGAGTTCATCTACGATGTATTGGACGATCCGGAACTTTGGAACCTCTTCCAAGCTGATCCCAAGAACTCCTGGCTTCTGGCCGCCAAAGAAGAGGGTATCCCCATCTACACTCCGGGTTGGGAGGATTCAACCCTCGGGAACATGTTCAGCGCCAACGTGAAGATGGGGAAACTCCAGCATCACCAGTGCGTAAAGACCGGGACGGAGCAGTTCCAGCACCTCATGGACTTCTGGTGAACTCCGACGCCTCCATCGTGGCGCCCCTCATCTTCGGTTTTGTCTTGGGGGACTGAGGCCAGGAGACTGTCCGTGATCTATCACGCGAAGAGGTTCCTACGCCTCCAAACCCTCTACCAGCTCGTCGATACGCCGCCTCAGCTCCTCCATCTGATGGGCGCTGAGCTTTTGACCGGTGGCGGAGATACCGTATAGGACCGCCAGGCCAGGGGCCCCGATCAAGACGCCCCAGAATCCCCATGGGCTCATACCTGATTGCCACTGGACGAATCCCAGCATCAGGCCGATGGTCGCCAGGAACCCCACCGCTGTGTAGAGGAAAAGGAAGAGGGTCCACATTTCTGGGTGTGGGCCGAAGCGCCCCTTGAGTACCGATCCTGCCGAGCTAGGCTCAACCTGCACCGATAAGTGCGGAGACCACATTTTCCGCTCTTCCTCATCAACGAAGAAGTAGGCGCACCGGCCCTTGGATCGGGTGCACTCCTCGTAGTTCCCTCCACGCAGACGCTCGCGGAGAACCTCCATGGCATCGTCGGGCCCTGGGGTCAGGGGAATGGAAAACGAGGGGCGAATACGGTGCCCTTGCATCGAAGGTCTCTTTCCTTGGCGCATATCAAGCGGGGGTCCCCTCAGGGGCCCGGAACCAGGTCGTTGAACATTTCAGGGAGAGGTGCGGAAAGCCGAACCAGTATCAACACATTAACAAAGAAACCGTTAACTTTAAAGGCTATTTTGGAAACCAACCACTCGCCGGTGCGGGTGTTTAAGGGGTAGTTCGATGCAAATACGAAACGTGGCGGTTATCGCCCACGTGGACCATGGAAAGACCACCTTGGTGGACCAGATGCTCCGCCAGTCGGGGATTTTCCGGGCCAATGAGGAAATGACCGATCGGGTCATGGACTCCAACCCCCTGGAGAGAGAACGGGGGATCACCATTCTATCCAAGAACACCGCAGTTCATTGGGGGGATGTGAAGATCAATATCGTGGACACTCCCGGCCACGCAGATTTCGGGGGCGAGGTAGAGCGGATTCTTCGGATGGTGGAGGGCGTTCTCATCCTTGTGGACGCCGCCGAGGGGCCCATGCCCCAAACCCGTTTCGTGACTCGAAAAGCCCTGGAGCTGGGGCTCCTACCCATCGTGGTCGTCAACAAGGTCGATCGGCCCGATGCCAGGTTGGCGGAGGTCCATGACGAAGTTCTGGAGCTCCTGATGGAGCTCAACGCAAGCGACGCCCAGTTGGATGCATCCTTCGTCTACGCATCCGGGCGCGAAGGGTGGGCCACCACCGAGATGGAGGAAGCCCGGGAATGGACGGTGCGGAGTTCAGAACAGGGGGCATCCGGTGGAGACCCGGGTGAAGCTCGGACCCTCACGCCCCTCTTCCAAACCATTCTGGGGAAGCTGAGGCCGCCATCCGGGGACCCAACGGGTGCCTTTCAGATGCTGGTATCCACCCTCGATTTCTCCCCCTATATCGGCCGCATCGCCATTGGCCGTGTCGAACGGGGCCTGATACGAGTGGGTGATCGGGTAACCGTTCTCCCCGTCGGGCCTCCTGGCCCGGTTGATGAGGACGAGGTCCAAGAGAGCCGGGTCATGAAGCTCTACGAGTTCGCAGGGCTTCAACGGTTAGATCTGGAGGAAGCCCGGGCTGGAGACATCGTGGCCCTGGCCGGAGTCGAGGGCGTGGAGATTGGGAC
>JBDHMC010000562.1:0-1899 GCA_039656355.1 Gemmatimonadota bacterium
GCCTCGCATCTTCAACCTGGGATTTGAGATCAGGTTCTAGAGTTTGGCAAGACTCGGCTTCCGGGCCGGGTGAAGGGCCACGAGGCCCCACCGCCTTCATGGTGGTGGGGTTTTCGTCCTCCCAGGGCGCTGGTCCAGGTGCTTTTCCCGTTGCCAAACGTGCTGGACTCCCTTCTTTTCCTTGCCTCGTGTTGGTCAGTCCGGGAGGGAAGCGCTATCTTTCGGATTCGAATGAACCGGACAACCGGAGAGAATCGCCCGCATGGGTAAAGACGCCATCGAAGTAGAGGGGACCGTTAGCGAGGTCCTTCCCAACGCCACCTTCAAGGTGACCCTCGAGAATGGCCATGAGATCCTGGCCTATCTCTCGGGAAAGATGCGGAAATTTTATATCCGCGTTCTGGCGGGAGACCGCGTGAAATGTGAGATGTCCCCCTACGACCTGACCCGCGGGCGCATCACTTACCGATACAAATAACGGGCTCCGTCGAGCTCCTGCCATCCACTCTCGGCGCTCGCCGCGGGCTCACTCCGGGTCCGCGGCGAGTCGTGCGTTTGGGGGAATCCATGTTCAATGAGATCGTCGTGCCGGTTGATGGGTCGGCCTTCGGGGAGTTGGCTCTCCCCGTTGCTCTCGGCATCGCGTGCAAGAGCGGGGGTGAAGTTAGGCTCGTGACGGTCATAACCCCCCTCCCCGAAGCATCGGCCGAAAGGGAGCCGGGCTCCATGGAAGAGGGGCGTCTCCTGTTGGCGAGGGACCACGTTGAGAGTTACCACGCCGAGCTTCAAAAGCGAGTCATCCTTTCCGGTTGTGATGTTCCGATCTCCTGTCATGTGGAGATGGGTTCTGTGGTAAATCAGTTGGATGAGCATGCTCGGAGTGCTAAGGCTGACCTTCTGGTGATGACCACCCATGGGCGTGGACGGGTCCGGCGAGCCTGGCTGGGAAGTGTGGCCGACGGCCTCCTCCGGAGGACGCCCTGTCCGATCCTGGCAATCCGCCCTAGGGAAGGAGAAAAGCTCGAGGTCGAGGAACGGGAATTCCATCACCTTCTCGTCACACTGGATGGGAGCCCCGAGTCACGGGAAATCCTCCCCTATGCGAGTATCTTCGCTCGCACCTCCGAAACCTGGGTCACCCTCCTCCGGGTGATCCCACCCCATTTCCCGCTCAGTTCTCCCTTTACGTCCCACTCCAGCCATGGGTTCCAAGGCTTGGAGGACGAAAAGAGAGCCGCGGAAGAAGTGCTGGAAGCGGAAGCCCTATCCCTCCGGGAAGAGGGACTCAGGGTGGAGGTGAGGGTGGTCACGGGCACCCACCCGGCCGAAGGAATCCTGGAGTTTGCCGAAGCCGAAGACGTTGACCTTGTCGCAATGGCGACCCATGGTCGGGGCGGTGTAGCGCGCCTGATCCTGGGGAGCGTGGCAGACAAGGTGATTCGGGCTGGAACCGTACCCGTGCTCCTTCACCGGGCCGGCTGATTTCTTGTCGGGCGCCGGGGCCGGGGACCTGGAGTCACCTAAGCATTTGCGCCTCGGTCAGAAGTGTGCGTTGATGATGGGTAGCCAGCGGAATCGGTCGTTGTTCCCAGCATAATTCAGGAGTCCAATCTGGACTCCGTGCAGGTTCTCCGTCCGGTTGAGCAGTCCGATGGAAAGCCCCCTTGTTCGGCTGTCATGCTCATTCCAAATGGCTACGGAGAGGCCCTCGAAGTCATCCACCTCAACCTTCCAGACAGCGCCGGCCAGCCATGATCCCACCGGCGACTCTACCTTGTAACCGCCGAAGGAGATTCCCCGAACATACTCCTCGCTGACTACGGCCAACCCCCCGATACTGAGGCCCTTCACTCCTTCCACCCCCCCCACCGCCAGACCCCCCAGCTCGATTCCCCGCGC
>JBDHMC010000562.1:1914-3115 GCA_039656355.1 Gemmatimonadota bacterium
GTTGATTCCCCGAGCAACGCCTTCAGCAGCTACCACGGCCAGACCACCCAGGTTTACACCGGTCAGGCCCCCGCCTCCTGCGACAACCGCCAGCCCTCCTACCTGGAGACCCGTCGCACTCCCTTCCCCCGCAACCACAGCCAGCCCGCCAACAGAGATCCCTTTGATCCCGTCATTCCCCACCACTGCCAGACCGCCAAGCTGAAGGCCTGAGAGACCCCCCTCCCCAGCCACAGCCGCCAGGCCTCCGAGGTTGATTCCGGTGGACCCTCCGTTGGAGACAGTGGCGAGGCCGCCGATGTTCAGTCCGCTGGAGTAGCCGTCAGAAACCGTTGCTAGCCCCCCGATGCTGATGCCCCTGGAGTAGCCGGTGGATACCGTAGCCAAGCCCCCGATGGAGATTCCCTGAACCGCCCCTTCCCCCACCACGGCCAGTCCGCCCAAACTGATCCCCGAAAGCTCCTCATGAGCCACCACCGCCAATCCCCCGAGGGAAATCCCTTGAATCCGGGTTGCTATCGGCGCCGCGAGGCCGATCGCCAACCCCCGGACCGTTCCCCCGACCCGGCGGTTCTGTTTGGGGGACCAGAGGGTGAGGTTCAGACCGTTGACCTCGTCCAGATGGTGGTCTCGGAAGTTGATACGGATGCCATTCACTCTCGGTATGTGTCCGATAGCCAGGCCCGTACCACCGACGGTGAGGTCTAATCCCCAATCGGGACGTCCTGCAGACGCCTCCTGGGCCTTCAACGGGGAGAACAGGACGCTACTGAGGAGGGTGGTCGCCAGGACCAATCTCGAGCCGGACATGGCCATTTCGCCGTTCTGTTTGAGAGGATTGTCACCAGGGGTCCGATTCTGGATGGGTCTGGACCTCCGGTCTTTCCCCGCTCCTACGATCCCAGTTCCTTCGGGGTTTCGTTTGCATCGGTATGGTAAGCGTCGCCGAGGCAACCTTGCCATCCATCACTCCTCAGGACATTCTTGCACGTCGTTTGTTCGCCGGAAACGTATGGGTCACAACTGGGGACGCCAATGCAGGCCTTAGAACGCTGGATTCAGACCTTTACCGACTTTCTGAATACGTACGTGGTGGAAATCGGCCCGTCCTTCGGAGGGGAACAGATCCCCATCATGGTCGTGATGCTCCTGGGAACGGGAGTATACCTCACCCTCCGTCTCGGATTCATCCAGATTCGGC
>JBDHMC010000563.1:0-2779 GCA_039656355.1 Gemmatimonadota bacterium
GGAAGAGCGAGGCCGTCACCAAACTCCCACCTTCCGGTTTGAGGAGAACCAGGTCCCGGTCCTCCAGGCCGCGAATTCGCCGCACCACCAACCCCCGGGAGGTACCGAAAATTCGGTCATACCACGGGAGACGGTCCGGCACGTCAATTGGAAGAAGGCCGAGCTCCGTTATTCGGCTGAACCGTCTTTCCAGATTTGACCGCTCTTCCCTCGGGGTCTCGGGTCGAAGGAAGTCCGGGAGACATCGATGTCCCTCGAGTCGTCCTCCTCCGTCGAACTCCCCAATACAGGGCGTGTCCCAGGTTCCGAAGAAGAGCCGATGGGACCCCGCGGCCGTGGCCGGCTGACGAAGCATGTGGAGGCGTCTCGATCCCGACTGGCCCAGAGTGAGAGAGAGAACGGGAGAGAGTTGACCGTTGGGATCGACCCTTTCGACCCAGGCCGTTCCCGGACCAGGGAGTGTGGCGGGGCAGACCCGAAGAAGGAACAACCCGACATGGGGAAGCAACAGCAACCTCTTTGCGAGACCCACCAGGCATCCCCCGCCAAGGACTCTGAGTCTTTCCTGAAACCCCGACCGAAGAGAGAACCGCTCCAGACTGAGGCCCCGCTGATTCAAAACCCATAAAACTGAGTCTTCCAGGGCCAGAGCCACGGGGTCTTCGAGCTCCCCCGGGCCTGGGCCATTCCCACCCATGCTTCGGGTAAGTCCAGAGGCGTTGTCGAGGAAGTGCACCTTCCCCAATCTCCTATCCAGGAGGATCCAACCCTCTTCCCATTCCACCGCATCCTCCACCGAAAGAACCTCGGGCAAGGTGAAGGTCCCCAGGGCCGGTGAGACCGGGGAAACAGTGGGAGGCTCCTGAACCGGGTCGTATGCGCCGAGGTCCCGCTCCCACGACAAACCCCCTCTGGACAGGGTGGGGGGTGGTGGCTGGAGGACCTCAATCGAAATCCACGAAAGGACGAAGAGTGCGGCCAAGGTCAATAGGCATCCGATGGGGAGGAAAACCTTCAACACCTTCCCCAGGGGCCATTTCTTTTTGGCAGACGCCCCATCGGGAGATTGTGACGGTTTCATAGAGGAAATCTCAGAGAGTTGTTGGAAAGGAGCCATGGCGGGATTGGATTCGGAGGAGCCTCCACGGAAGCCCGAAGTTACAGGCCAGGAGATCCACCTGAACCCTGAGGTCACATCCTATCCGGTCAAAAAAGCCGGCGGAGTCCTCCCAACACTGGTCCCAGGAGTCCATGGAGTTCCCGATGCATTGACCATGCCCCTCCAGGAACGTGCATTTCCTGGGTACGTCGTTCTTGTCCAGGGTGGTGCAACCGGTGGACTGAGCAGGGAGCTCCTGGGCAGGCAGGAGCACTGCCATTCCCAGGAGGATGAGGATGCCCCAGGCAACAGGGCGTGGAAGGGTAGGGGGTTTCATGGACGCCTCCTTACAAAAAGAGAGAAGAATGGGGGCCCGCCTCGGGCCGTGGGTGGGGAAGGGGCGCCCGAACGGGCTATGTGGTCAGAAGCGCGCGAATCTGGTCAATGACGCCTGTCGAAGCGGGGAACCCGAAGCCAAACATGGAGAAAAACCTCGGAAGGGATTGGGTCTTCGGCCCAAGCCCTCTCCCCGTCATGTACTTCCCGGTTTCCAGACTATCCATGAGTCGTGCCGTGGGGGTTCCCCGGGGCGAATCAATGGCTGGGAGGGGAGGGGTGGCTGAAACAACGGTCAACCGCCCCCCGTAAAGAGGGTGGAAGCCCCCGATGTCCCCCACAAACGGAGGAACTATGCGAGCCATGGGGACGGTGCTCCTGACCGGAGCGGCCGCCATTGTCGCTTGGAAGATCTTGGCAGGTGTCTTTGTTGGACTTCTCGGGCTGGCGCTGAAGATCGGTCTGGTGTTTCTGGTGGTTCACTTCCTTCTGAAGATCTTCAACGGGAAGAAGAAGAAGGAAGAGGAAGAGTAGTCACACCAAAACAGCCTTAAAAAAGTCCGACCCTCGGGCAAGAATCCTGAGGGTCGTTCTCCCTGTGTATCCTGGAACCGCACCGGCACCTATCCCGCGAGCCAGGTGTCCTACGGATTCACGAATTTCCTCAGTTTGTCGATTTGCTCCGGTTTCCCCAACACGATCATGATGTCCCCCGGGTCCATCCGAGTCTCGCCTTGAGGATTGAACACGTAGGTGAATTCCTCCTCCGCGTCCGGGGGATTTTTCTTGCGGACACCGATGACGATCAGGCCCGTGTATCGGGGCAGCCTAATGTCGGCAAGGGTTTGGCCCGAAAGGGGGGAGGATTCGGTAACCGTCTCCTGCTCCATACGGAGCGTCAGGTCCGGGGACCGGGTGGCCACATCCAGGAAAGACACGACCACCGGCCGGAGCATAAAAGAGGCCATGCGGATGGCGCCACTGGCGTTGGGGCTTACGACATGATTCGCCCCGGCTCGGTAGAGCTTGGGTACCGTTTCTTCTTCGTACGCCCGGGCCACGATCTCCAGATCACTTCTCTGGTCCCGGGCTGAGAGGCAGACGAAGAGATTGTCCGTGTCTGCGCTGAGGCAGGTGATAAGACCACGCGCTTCACGAATCCCAGCCTCCTCCAGGAAGTGGTCCGTGGTGGCGTCGCCCTCGATCACCATGATATCCGGAAGGAGCTCCTGGAGCTGCTTGGCCTTCCTTGGATCCCGCTCGACCACCACGAAGGACTCCCCAGCCATGAGGAGCTCTTCAATCACCTGGCTACCGGTTCGACCGGCTCCGCAGACAACTACG
>JBDHMC010000564.1:0-2331 GCA_039656355.1 Gemmatimonadota bacterium
TAGAGGCCCGGTACGCGATAGACCTCCGGATACCGAAGGTTCCAGACCATTCGGTTCATCCCCGCCTTCACTGTAAGGCTTTCCTCACCGGCACCCTGGTCTGGCTGATCCGAAAACGTACGGATCGGGGCTCCGGTACTCGTCAGAATCTCGAGGGTTATCTCCCCCTCAGACACTTCTTCCAGAAAGAAATCCAGGATGGCTCCGTTGGGAGGGTTCTCTCCCGTGTTGCCATTTCCCCCACCCCCACCCAGGCCCACGGCCCGATAGGCGTCCCTGTTCTGGAAGAGGTGGGCCCCTTGATCCTTCGCCGCATCGGCCTGTTGGAGAACCGACAGGTCATCAAGCACCCAAAAGCCCCAGCCACTCGTACTGGCCACCAGGTCGTTTCTCTGCTTCTGGATTTGAAGGTCCGTCACCGGTGTCAGGGGGAGATCCAGCTGAAGGGGCTGCCAGGAGCCACCGTCATCGAAAGAGACGTAGACTCCTGCCTCGGTTCCAGCGTAGAGCAAACCCGGCCGAACCGGATCCTCTCGAACCACTCGCACCCAATGCTCGTCAGCGAATCCGTCTGCGATGGGGGTCCAGCTCTCACCATAATCCTCGGTCTTGAAAGCGTAGGGTGTGAAGTCATCGAACTTATAGAGACTGAAGGCGATGTAAGCCCTCGCCGGGTCGTGGGGAGAAGGATCCACAGCATTGAGAAGTCCCTCCGGCAGGCCATCCGGAGTCACGTCGGTCCAGGTGACACCTCCATCTCGGGTGACATGGACGAGACCGTCATCACTCCCGGTCCAGATGAGCCCCTTCTGGAGAGGCGACTCCGCCACATAGGCCAAGGCCCCGTAGATCTCCCCCCCAGCCCCCTCGTTGGTTATGGGACCCCCGCCATGTCCCAACTTGTCCTCCTGAGCCCGGGTGAGGTCGGGGCTCACCTCTTCCCAGTTCCGACCCCGGTCTTGGCTCCGCAGGAGCACATTGGCGCCATGGTAGATGGTGTTGGGATCGAACTGGGACACCACGATGGGCGCGCTCCAGTTGAACCGATATTTCATCTCTCTTGCCTGGAGGGCCGCCGGCATGACGGGATACGCTTGGACGTTCCGAGAGGCACCTGTGCGATGGTCGAATTCGCTCATGATACCCATATAACATCCGGCATAGACGAAACGCGGATCATCCTTGTCGAAGGCAGGAATGGCGCTTTCGCACCCCCCCACACCATACCAGTCCTTCAGGCCGATCCCCCCGGCGGACCAACTGGCGATGGCTACCGAGGAGTTGTCTTGTTGCCCACCGTAGACGTGGTAGGGGAAACGGTTGTCCGTATTCACGCGATAGAACTGAACCGTGGGTTGATTTTCCTGAGTCGACCAGCTTTCCCCGCCATTGAAGGACACATTGGCCCCACCGTCGTTGGCGTTGATCATCACCCGGTTGTTTTCGGGGTTGATCCAGAGGTCGTGGTTGTCCCCGTGGGGCGTACCTACTCTGGTGAAGGTTCGCCCTCCGTCCACCGATTTCATCATTGGGGCGCTCAGTACATAGACCGTGTTCTCGTCCAACGGATCGGCAAAGACCTCGTTGTAATACCAAGGGCGGGCCCTGAGGGCCCAGTCCTCCGAGACCAGCCGCCATGATGCGCCGGAATCATCGGATCGATAAAGTCCGCCGTCGGGATCCGCTTCCACCATGGCCCAGAGGCGCTTCGGATTCGCAGGTGAGACGTCCACCGCCGTCTTTCCGAGGAGGTCCGGTAGGCCATCGTTGATGGGAGCCCAGGTATCCCCCCCGTCCTTCGACTTCCAGAGGCCGCTTCCCTCTCCCCCACTCTTCACAAACCACGGATACCTCACGACAGGATCCGAGGGTTCGTGGGGTCCATGGCCAATTCGGATGCCGAAGCCGAGGTGTTGACATAGAGCACCTTCATCCAGCTTTCGCCACCGTCCGTCGAGCGGTAGATCCCCCGATCTTCGCTCTCACCGTAGGCGGCACCCTGAGCTGCTACATACACCAGGTCGGGGTTCGAGGGATGGACCCGAATGCGGGAGATGTGCCGAGTGTTTTCGAGCCCAAGGTGGGTCCAGGTCTTCCCGGCGTCGGTTGACCGATAAACGCCATCACCATGAGACGTCATCACACCCCTCACAGCGTGTTCGCCCATTCCAACGTAAACCACGTTGGGATCCGATTCTGCAACTGCGATGGCTCCTACCGAGGAGGTCCGGTAGGCCATCGTTGATGGGAGCCCAGGTATCCCCCCCGTCCTTCGACTTCCAGAGGCCGCTTCCCTCTCCCCCACTCTTCACAAACCACGGATACCTCACG
>JBDHMC010000565.1:0-1813 GCA_039656355.1 Gemmatimonadota bacterium
ATGTCGACAATTCTGATAGTCGATTGGGAGGAAGAGGAGCGAATATTCCTGTGGTCCGTCTTGGAAGAGGCCGGCCACGAACTCCTCTTCGCTTCCGATGGCCAGACTGCTTTGGAGGTCTGGACCCGGCAGGACGTGGATCTCGTAATTACCGAGCTTTACCTCCCCGAACTCAATGGGTTGAGGCTCATCAGAGAGTTGGTGGCCAGGGACCGGTGGGGATTGATCATAGCGATCTCGGAAATCAGCGCGGACCAACTCGACCTGGCCGAGGACTATGGAGCCTGCCAGATCCTCTACAAACCAGTGACTCCGAGTCGACTCCTGGCCGCAGTGGAAAATGCCCTGGCCGGTCGTCGCCTCGTCCGTAGGTACGACTGGTTGTAGGCCAAGGAAGGCGGATCCCCCAGCCCACCGAACGTCCACCCTGATCTTCCCAACTATCCCAACCAACCAGAATCGGTTGTGGAAGTTCGTGACTATTCTCCGCTGGAGATCTTCTTCGCAGCCCCTTGCAGGATCTCCTGAACGTCTACTCCCACAGCCGCCGAGATGGCCTCGACGGTACCCAGGGCACCATGGACCCGCTGGTTTACCGCGTTGCCGACTCCCTCACCCCCGCCACTGTCCAGAACCACCACCCGGTCGATGTCTACTCCCTCCACCGCCCTGACCGCAGTTTCAAGGAGTTGCGGGAGTTTTTCGGCCAAAAGCACAGCGAAGGCATCATCTCCACCTTCTTTCACCTGCTCGTAGAGCATCCGAAGGGCCTCGGCGCTGGCGCGGCCACGTTCAAGAATGGGTGCCGCCTCTCCCTCTGCCCTGACCTTCGCCGCAGTCTTCTCAGCGTTGGCCGGCTCCACCACGTCGGCCTGGAGGCGTAGCTTCTCCCGCTCCACCCTCCGGGTTTCCAGGGTCTTCTGGGCCTCGACCTCTTCTGCCTGGGCCTTCACAAGAGCTGTTCGCTCTACGATCTGGGCTTCCCGATCCAGCTCTGCTTTCCTCACGCGGAGGAGGTTCTGGGCTTCCGCGATGGCGATGTCCGCCTCGGCCTCCTTGACCTCGGCCACTTGCCGGGCGGAAGCCTGGCGTCGCCGGGTCTCTGCGGCGGCATCGGCCTCGGCGATCTCGGCATCCCGAACGGCCTCGGCACTTTTCTCACGTCCGATGGCCTCCAGGTAACCTCGCTCGTCACTGACGTTCTGGATTTTTAAGACGTCGAGTTGGAAGCCGAGGGATGAGAGGTCTTCCCCAGCGTCCTCCGCAAGGGCCACGGCGAACCCGAGGCGATCCTCGTTCACCTCCTCTGGGGTGAGGGTGGCCAGCACCCCACGGAGGTTCCCCATGAGAGTGTCCTTGGCCATGGACATGATCTCATCCTCGGTCTTCCCAAGCAGGCGTTCCATCGCGTTGTTGAAAACCGTCTCGGGCTCAGAGGCGATTTTCACATTGGCGATGGCCTCGATGTTCAATGGGATATTCCCCTTGGAGAAAGCGTTGGTCACTGAAATCTCGATGGGGAAGGTCTCGAGGGAGGTGTACTGGACGGTTTCAATGATGGGCACCCGAAGTGTCCTTCCACCGATAACTGACCGATATCCGACGGTTTCACCATTGGGAAGCTTGCGTTTTCGACCGGTGAGGACCGCCGCCATGTTCGGAGGCACGATTATGATGAGAGATTTGATGGTCAGGACGGCCACCACGACGACGACAAGGAGGGTGAAAGCCAACGCCATCGCGCCAGCCAGCATATCTTCGGTTCCCATTGGAGCCTCCCAGAGTGTTACGGATGATCTCTTGATGGATCTAC
>JBDHMC010000565.1:1843-2456 GCA_039656355.1 Gemmatimonadota bacterium
CAACGACAAGAACAGACTTCCAGCTGGATGGGTCACCCTGCCCCGAGGAATGGGGAAGCGCCCTCAGCTTAACCCGCCTCCCACCCCTCTCCACGACGACCCGTCCTGGACTCTCAGCCCGAATGGGGATGGTAACCCGACCGGAGAGGCCTGCATAAGAAGCTTCCGATCGGAGCATTCCAGATTCCGATCGCTTCACGTACCCAAACGCGGCATTGATGACCGCACCGGAGGAAATCCCAGATAACACGGCGAAAGCCGCGGTCAGAAGGGGATTTCCACTCCAGAGGTAGGTGAGGAGGGTGCCAACGGAGCCGAAGCCGAACAAGGAGTAGAATAGGGTCCGGATGGAGAATATTTTCCCCGCCAGGCTTCCTGCATCCGCATCCAGCTCAGCATGGGCCGCGTCCACGTCGAGGTGCCCTACATCCATATCGAGGCCCCCGACATCCATATCCAGGCCGCCGGCGTCCAGCTCCAGACCGCCAGCGTCCAGCTCCAAACCACCAGCGTCCAAATCCAGGTGACCATCGAACCCCCCCAGATCCCCACCTACATCAACGTCCCCATGGCCGCCAAAGAGGTCTCCCAGTACCGACATGGCCAGGAAGCC
>JBDHMC010000566.1:0-3276 GCA_039656355.1 Gemmatimonadota bacterium
TGCCTGGAATAGCGGGTCCCTTCTTCCCGAAGATCCGTTCGTGATCCTGGGTGGCAGGGTCCAGGCTCGCTTGAAGAGTTTGTTCCCGACGACGGCCGGCCTCGCTTCCGCTCTTGTTTGGGCTCGAAAAGAGGGATTGGATCCCGAGGTCCGGGACGCCTTCGCCCGAGCGGGCACTGCGCACCTCCTTGCCATTTCCGGCTTCCACGTGGGGGTTGTCGCCGGTCTCCTCCTTCTTTTGTGGGGGTACTTGGGCTTCTCCCACAACCTCCGGTATTGCCTGTCCACCGCAGGGGTTTGGCTCTATGTAGCCGCCATTGGTGCCCCCGACGCGGCCCTGCGAGCGTCTCTCCTATTCTCGGTGCTGGCAGGGGGGAGGTTCATGAACCGATCTGTCTCTCCCCTCGGCGCTTTGGCTTCGGCCTTTGCCGTCTTTCTCCTCCTGGACCCCGGAGCCCTGGTGCGACCGGGGTTTCAACTCTCTTTCTCCGGGGCACTGGGCCTCGTTCTCTGGTACCGGGTCCTTTCGAGGTGGCTTTCGGCTCGGAGCTGGTGCCGTATGCCGGCCTTCTTGTCCATGGCGGTGGCGGCAGGCGTATCGGCAACCTTGGCCACACTCCCCTTGGTAGCTTGGCACTTCGGCCGCGTATCCCTGGTTGGGATTCCAATGACCCTGGTTGCCGGGCCTCTGGTCGCGCTGGCGATTCCCGGCATTTTCGCTACCCTGCTGCTTTCACTGGCCCACCCGGCCCTGGGTGCCTTTCTGGCCCGGGGGGTGGATCTGATCCTCCGCCTCCTTCTCGAGGTGGTTCAGGTGTCGGCTGCGCTCCCGTTCTCCTCTGTCTGGGTGTCGCGCCCTACGGTCCTTGCAGGAGTCCTCGGCCTGATCCTGGCCGGTCTGGCCATGCAAGCCCGCCCGGGACTCAGGAGGGTACGGAGGCCTTTATTCGTGACCTGGTCGGTTGCGTTGGGAGTACTCGTGGGACCGGTGGTAACCCACTTTGCGACCCGTGGGTTTTTGGAGTTGGTGGTCCTAGATGTGGGGCAGGGGGATGCCTTACTCCTTCGCTCGCCGGGGAATCGGTGGATTCTGGTTGACGCAGGACCTCGGACCGACCGGTTCGATGCGGGCGCGCGAACGATTCTGCCTTACCTGCGCAGGAGAGGAGTCCGGGGTTTGGATCTTCTGGTCTTGACCCATGCGGACATGGACCATGTGGGAGGGGCCCCAGCCCTCCTCCGCGGGCTTCCCGTACAGGGCGTTGTGGATCCGGGAAAAGCGGTTGGGACGGGAGTGTTTTTGGAGGTTCTGGATGCGGCCCAGGAGCAGGAGGTTCCCTGGTGGGCCTTCCAAGCCGGTGATTCCATAAACGTCGATGGGGTAGCCCTGAGGATTGTGAGTCCGGAGCAGGCCGGAGGAGATCTGGAAAGCCGGCGGGAGGATGATGCCAACGCGGCTTCCTTGGTGCTGGAGCTGAGGTACGGGGCCTTTTCTGCCCTGCTCGCCGGAGACGCGCCTGCTTCGTCGGAAGTCCATTTTCTCCCACGACTCCTCTCCGAGGGGGTCCAGGTGCTGAGGACCGGGTCGAGCCCGAGGTCGCACTGGTTTCAGTTGGGAGGAGGAATCGATATGGACATCCCCACCAGGCCGTACTTGACCGTCTCCATGCCAGTGGTACGCTGATATTCAGGACCGACCTTCGGGGGACAATGATCGTGAAAGCCAGGCGGGACGGGACCTACGAACTATCCACCTCGGGAGATTCCTGACTTCACGTGCGATTCTCGCCGACCCTGTTGCCTCCCTTGTCGCTGGGCGATATATGATCCAGTGACGCGGTTCAATTTGAGATTCCTGCCTTCCAGCGGACTCGAGGGGGAGAAGTCATGGCCGAAAGTGCTGTCGTTACCATCGATCGGCACATCATGGAGGAAGAGCGGAAATACCCGGAGGCAACCGGGCACCTCAGCAACATCCTCACTGACCTGGCCCTCGCGGCCAAGCTCATCCAGCGGGAGGTAGCCAAGGCCGGACTCGTGGACATCCTGGGGAAGGCTGGGCATGAAAACGTTCAGGGTGAGGAGGTGGAGAAGCTGGATGAGTTCGCCCAGGCCGTGATCTACAACTCCATGGACCACTCGGGAAACCTTTGCTGCATGGTATCCGAGGAGGTGGAGGGCATCATCCCCATACCACCGGAGTTCGCGGTTGGAGACTACGTTTTGGTCTTCGATCCTCTGGACGGTTCCTCGAACATCGACGTGAACGTCTCCATCGGGACGATCTTCTCCATCTACCGGAAAATCTCCAGTGGAGATCGGGGCACCATGGAGGATTGTCTCCAATCAGGGAGAGCCCTGGTGGCAGGGGGATACGTCCTGTACGGATCCTCGACCATGTTGGTGTATTCAAGTGGAACGGGGGTCCACGGGTTCACCCTGGATCCCTCCATCGGGGAGTTCATCCTGAGCCACCGAAACATAAAGATGCCTGAGCCTCCCCAACGCTACTACTCGGTCAACGAAGCGTACTACCCGCGGTGGTCTGCCGGGCAACGGCGGATGGTGGATTGTTTGAAGGGGATGGGGGGGGAGGAGATGGCGCCGTTCAGGTCTCGGTACATCGGCTCACTGGTTGCCGACTTTCACCGGACTTTGTTCAAGGGTGGGATCTTCATGTACCCCCGGGATACGAATAGCCCGGAAGGAAAGCTCCGGCTTCTGTACGAGGCGGCGCCCATGGCGCTGATCTGCGAACAGGCCGGAGGGAGGGCCACGGACGGGGAAATGGACATCCTGGATATCGTCCCCACTCAGCTCCACCAGCGTACGCCCCTCTACGTTGGATCGAGGGACTTCGTGGACATGGTTCTGGAGTTTCTCGCGCAGGACCCGAATCTGCCCTGTTGATAGGGGAATACAGCGCTTTTCGAGGCAACCCTCAGAAATCTGAGGGAGACTCAGAAAACCGTCAAAAATGCAAGCATTAGGGATAGACGTAAGTCGTTGTGGGTAAACGGCTTACGTTTTGTACGTTTTTGGCACACCGATTGCAATCCCATCCACTGGACATCCCGCGTCCCTTCGGGGGCCTCTGGCGATAGCCGGAGATGGCAGGATCGAAGCTCGAGAGAGTTCGGCGGTCGGCGGGCACTTTGAACCCTCCAGGAATGGATGGAGAAACCATGAAGCACCTCCGGTACCTCCTGATGGCTGCGTTGGTGGCAATGCCACTGACCGCCTGTGACGAGGACACGGACACCGTGGCACCCGATC
>JBDHMC010000567.1:0-2530 GCA_039656355.1 Gemmatimonadota bacterium
CCCGGGTGTAACGCATCTTCACGGGTTTCCCGGTCTTCCGGGAAAGGAGGGCCGAGCAGATCTCCAGGGGGTTCACTTCGGCCTTGCCACCGAACCCGCCTCCGCAGTGGGTCATCACGACCCGGACGTCTCCCTCGGGAAGATCAAGGAGGCGGGCGAGTTGGTGTTGGACGTAATGGACCACCTGGGTGGCGGTCCACATGGTCAGCCTCTTGTCGGACTCCCACCGGGCGATGGCGCAGTGGGGCTCCATGGGCTGCTGATAAACCCGGTTGCCCGTAAAGGTGTGTTCCTTCACCACATCGGCCTCAGCGAAACCTTCGTCCACGTCGCCGAAGTGCCATTCCACCCTGGTATTGATGTTGTTCTTGAACCTTGGGTGGTCATGGAGTTGAGGGGCGCCATCCTTCATGGCCTCGAACGGATCGAAGACAGCGGGGAGGATCTCGTACTCCACCTCGATGAGATCCAGAGCTCGAAGGCAAGTCTCTTCGTCAACCGCTGCGACGGCGGCGACCTCGTCCCCGACGTAGCGGACCCGGTCCTTGGCCAAGACCTGCTCATCGTACCGAGCCGGACTCACGCCATAGAATGTCTCGGGAACGTCCACCCCGGTAATGACCGCCTTCACCCCCTCCAGAGCCTCGGCTTTGGAAGTGTCGATCCTCAGGATTCGAGCATGTGCGTGAGGACTGGTGAGGATCTTCCCAAACAGCATCCCTGGAAATCGAATATCGTCGGTGAAAACCGCCCGACCTGACGCCAGATCCCCAGCGTCGATCCGGGGTACCCGCCGCCCTACAACCACGTGGTCGGTGTTTTCGGGCACGGATGGAGCGTGGTCCCAATTCACTACCGCATCCAGAATCTTCTGGTAGCCGGTGCACCGGCAGAGGTTGCCGGCCAAGGCATCGGCAGCCTCCTCCCTGGTGGGCCGGGGATTCTGGTCGATGAGGGCCTTGGCGCTCATGATGGCTCCGGGCGTACAGAAGCCACACTGAATCGCCCCATGGGCCATAACTCGATGGTCTCGACACTCCTCCCCTCCACCTCCAGGGCGAGGAGGAGACACGCGTTCACAGCCTCACCATCCAGGAGGACCGTGCACGTACCACAGTCTCCGGAGCCACACCCCTCTTTCGTCCCGGTCAAACCGAGTTCGTTCCGAAGCACGTGGAGGAGAGGGGATGCCGGCCGCACAGCAACCTGGACCGGGTCGCCATTCACACGGAAGCTCAGGAGCCGTTTCATCGCGCCCTTTCCAGGGCGCACCGCAACGCCCTCACACAGAGCTTCCCAACCAACTCCCGTCTATGTTCCGCCGACCCCCTGATATCGGAAATGGGGGAGGACGCCTCCCCGGCGGATAACCCGACCTCCAACAGGTCATCATCGCTGAGGGTGCTCCCCACCAATGCGTCTTCTGCAGCCATCACCATCACCGGCGTTGGGGCTACGGCCCCCAAGGCGAGCCGGGCTTCGGTGCATTGGCCTTCTTCCAGACGGAGATAGGCCGCGGCCCCTGCCACGGTAATAAAATTGGTGGCCCTGAGGCCAAAGACCCTGTAGGCCGCACCTTCACCGGGGACCTTGGGCGATACGATCACTTCCGAGAGGATCTGCCCCGGCTCGAGAACGGTCCTCTGTGATCGCCGAAGAAGTCCTCCAACGAAAGCAGACGGCTTTGCCCGGGTCCTTCCACCACTACCCGGGCTCCAAACGCCATGAAAAGGGGAGCCAAGTCACCACAGGAGGCCGCGGTGCAGAGGCTTCCCCCGACGGTGGCCCGGTGCCGCACCTGGGGTGTGCCGAAGACCCCTGTTGCATCCAGCAACTCGGGCCTATGGGTGAGAACGGTCTCGGAACGCTCCAATTGGGCGGGAGTTACGAGGGCACCGATTCTCAACTCACCGTTTTCGACTCCGATCCCCTGGAGCTCGTGAAGGTCCGCCAGCGAAACCAGATGGCGAGGCTGTTTTGAGCCTCTTCGCAGATCCACCATGACGTCCGTTCCCCCGGCGAGGGGAAGAGCTTCCGGCCCCAGCGCGTGGAGGAGTTCGCAGGCCTCGGAGAGAGAGCCGGGCCGATGGTATTCCACTGAACGTCCCACCGCATCCTGCCTTTGAAGATGAAACCAGGACACCTCAGATCAGCCCTCATGCTTGCGAACTGCCACCCATCCGGCAAGGGTACCCTGAAACTTCGGTTTCCACGCCCGTTTGGGCCTCGGAGACTGGAATCTCATGGGGCGCCAGGGTACCCCAGGCTCACTCCCAAAAGACCAGGCCATTGGAGCGGGCCATTCAGGCGGCTATCCACCTTTCACAACTGTGTGGAATTCCTCATACTTGACGAACCAGAGGCCACCCTGGAGGCCCCCCCCAGGAAAAGATGGCCGGATAATCTTATTGAGAATAGAAATGTCCAAAACCAATAGAAGAAAAGGAAAAGAACGACGGCATCAAACCGGGGGTAAGAAACCACCCCCAATGGACGTGCCGTCCTCTGATCCCCAGTCAAGCAAGGGAAA
>JBDHMC010000568.1:0-3242 GCA_039656355.1 Gemmatimonadota bacterium
GGGTGCACCCAACGACGCTCTAGAATTCTCTGCTTCCGCCGGGGGCGCCGCCTATATTTTCGGGAAAGAGAATCTGCTGGCCGAGGTTCTGCACACCTATAGCTTCACTTCCGATACTCCGGATTTTTGGCGGAGGGAAGGGGAGTTTTACCCCCGCCACGGGGGTCGATTCACCGGAGAACCAGCCTATTTCCATCATGTGATGTCGGCTACCCGGGGAATTCTGGACCGCACGGACCATAAACCGGAGGACTTCAAGTACGTCGTCCTGCATATGCCCAACGGGAAATTTCCTCTCTCTGCCGGTAAGCAGATGGGCTTTACTCAGGAGCAAATGGAAACCGGTTGGATCGTGAACCTCATGGGAAACACCTACTCCGGGTCTTCTCCAACAGGGTTGGCAGCGATCCTCGACGTGGCGGACCCAGAAGACATGATCCTCATCACATCTTTTGGCAGCGGGGCTGGGAGTGACTCATTCATCCTGCGGGCCACGGAGCTCCTTCCGGAACGGCAGGGGCTTGCCCCCACGGTCCGATCGATGCTGGACAATCCGAAGAAGTACCTGACGTACGGAGAGTACGCCAAGCTTCGCGAGAAGATCATCGTAAACGACTGACCGGACTCCGCCCAGAGGGGAGATATCGGTCCTTCGAGCGCCGAAATAAAACGGCAGGAGGAACGGATGCGAGAGGTGGCAGTCATTGGAGCCGGAATGACCAAGTTCGGAGAGCTCTGGGACATGAGCCTCCGGGACTTGTTTGTGGAGGCAGCCTTGGGGGCTATGGAAGACGCCGGGGTTGAATCCATCGACTCCATTTATGTCGGCAATATGTCCGGGGGCCAGTTCGTAGGTCAGGAGCATTTGGGCCCACTCATGGCTGAGCACCTGGGTGTAGCGGGCGTGCCTGCTACCCGGGTAGAGTCGGCCTGCGCTTCCGGTGGGATGGCCCTCCGATCAGCCTACTTTGAAGTAGCCTCCGGTATGAGCGACCTGGTTTTGGCTTCCGGAGTCGAGAAGATGAACGACGGGGCCGACGTGACCGCGGTCCTGGCCACCGCCTCCGACCAAGAGCAGGAGGTCTACTACGGCGTAACCTTCCCGGGGCTATACGCCATGATCGCCAGAGCCCATATGGAGAAGTACGGGACAACGGAGGAGGACCTCTCCTGGGTGAGTGTAAAGGCACACCGAAATGGAGCCAAAAACCCTCACGCCCAGTTCAGGCGCTTGATGTCCCTCGAGGATATCATGACCTCGAGCATGGTGGCCGAGCCCCTGCGATTGCTCCACTGTTCCCCGGTGACCGACGGTGGGGCCGCGGTCCTCCTCTGCCCTCTGGACCGGGCCCATGAGTTCACCGACAAACCGGTGAAGATCCTTGGCAGTGGGGCTGCCACATCGACCCTGGCTCTGGCCGATCGGGCTGATCCGGCCGATCTGGACGTGGTGAAGCTCTCGGCGGAACGGGCCTATGAAATGGTTGGTTTGAAGCCCCAGGATATTGACGTAGCCGAGGTCCATGATTGCTTTGCTATCGCCGAGATCTGCTGTTATGAGGCGCTGGGTTTCGTGGACCAGGGGAAGGGAAAGGACGCTGCCCGTGAGGGTATCACCGACCTCGGAGGAACCATCCCGGTGAACGTGAGCGGGGGCCTGAAATCCAAAGGGCATCCAGTGGGCGCCACAGGAATCGCCCAGGCCATCACGATTGTCGAACAGCTTCGGGGCAGAAGGGGCCAATATCGGGTTGGCCCAAAACATGGGGGGCTCCGGTGCGAGTTCCGTCGTCCACATCTTCCAGGGAGTCTGACCATGCCGAGCCCACGCTATCATCGTGAGATCCCGGCTCGTTATCGCCTGGAGGCCGGCAGGTGCACAGGGTGCGGGAAGGTCTCCTACCCAACCCGGAAGGTCTGTCCGGCTTGCAGGGGTCGGGAAATGGAGAGCCTCAACCTCTCGCCAAAAGGGAAAGTGGTGACTTCAACGGTGATCCACGTGCCTCCAGACGATTTCCTCAATGCGGCGCCCTATGCCATGGCCGTTGTGGAGACACCAGAAGGGGCCCGGTTCATGACCCAGGTGGTGGACTGCGATCCTTCCACAGTCCTACCGGGCATGGAGGTGGACCTGGAGTTTCGGTTGATCCGTAAGGAAGGGAACAGCGGGATCCTCTGCTATGGTCACAAGGGAGTGCCGGGGTCCGTGTAAGGCTTCAGGAAGGACTCGAGGGTCTCGAGCCAAAAAGAAAAGAGGGGGCCTTCAAAAGGCCCCCTCTTCGTTTTTAGTCTCGGTCGATTGGTAGTGTTGAGGGCTCCTCCGTCAACCGAACATGGGTTGGAGCCGACGATCCAGACCCGACCTCCTGACAGATACTCTCCGAGGAACTCCAGAACGGCGTGAACTCTCGGTCCTTCGGTCGAAAGTTGTGCGCTCGGTACCGGAGTTTGGTCGGCCCTGGCGCCGATCCGTGTTTCTCCGTTCCTGCCCACTTCTTCGGTCTTCGCCGCACCGTCGTTCAGCAGTGATCCTTCGATCGCCGTCGCCACGACGTTCGACTTCGGGCCAGGAACCGAGGGGGGGAGCTCCCTGCATCGCCTTCTCCACCAAATGTGGTTTCCCAGGGTCTGTCCTATCAGAGAAACCGGAAGTTAATGCACATTTTGGGAAGCCACCAGATGCGAATCGGACATGTCGACCCCCTCGGTCGGCGGATTAGGGATTTTCCGCGGTCAATCAACCTCCGCGCGGACGGTTAGAATCAGGATTCGTTCACCAGAGGGACGACCGTCATCACTCTGAGTTCGGGCCTGCGTCCCTCCGATGACGATGGTCTGGCCCGGAGTGACGTTGACCGTGGTGGACATCAGCCTGTCCCAAGGATCATGGAGTTCGACAGGGTCCAAACGGACAGCCCCGGATTTCAGCACGCGGACCTGGGCTTCAACCGTGATCGGATTGTCCACCCCCAGGAATCTCTGGGAGAACTGCTGGCGCTCCGAACTGCCTCCCGCCACCGGGACCATGGCTTCACCCAATAGGCGGTACCCTTCGAAGCGGAAGAGGGACCGAAGCTCCTGGACCACGCTGGCAATGGCGGGATCTTCCTCTTCGAACGAGTCAGCCTCAATGAGCTGGAAGTAGAGACGGACGCCTGGGATGGGTTGGTCGAACTCCGCTAAGACGCGACCGATCTTGTCCAGGTTGTCCCGGGTTTCCCTTACCGAGATGGCGTCCTCCG
>JBDHMC010000569.1:0-2016 GCA_039656355.1 Gemmatimonadota bacterium
GTAGACCCCCTCCCGAGTGAGGGGCTCATCCAGATTCGCGATCCCGTAGGCCACGACTGCCGTCGCCAGAGCCGAATGCTCCTGATGTTCGGTATAGGGCACCAGCTCACTGTAGATGTCGTAGAGGGTGTGCCAGGCCCGGCCGTAGGAGTAGTCGGTCTGAGTACTGAACCGGAACGTGGGAATTCCCATCATTGCGAAGGATGAGGAGTCCGTGCCACCGGGAGAAGTGGGCCGAAGACTCGGATAAGCGTTTTCCCGCAGTTCAAAGGGCCAGTTCGGGTTCAGATCCACCAAAGGCGCTGTGATACCCTTCAGTGCCCCGTGCCAGGCGCGTGGCACCACCGCCCCCGTGATTGCGCTTGGGCTCCCGTCCCGGTTGATCATGGTGACGATGTTCGCGTGGACTTCGGGTCGGTCCGCCAACCAATCTGCTGCGAACAAGATCATGGCGATGGATCGTTTCGGAGCGCCGCCAGCCTCGGCGATGAGCCTCATGGCCTCCATGCCCGGGGAGACTCCCGACATGTCGTCCACACCCCCGGTGCCACCGTCGAAGGAGTCGAAGTGGCCACCGAGGATCACATATTCGTCTGGATAGGTGGTGCCGGGAATGACACCCACAATATTGTGATACTTGATGGGTCCCATCCTGAACCAATTCCGAATATCGAACTCCAGCTCCACGACCTCACCGATTTCTACCATGGCCCGGATTTCGTCGTACTGCGTGTCCTGGAGTTTGATGTCGGGAAGCTCAGGGAGCTGTTCCCATGACACCGCATGGCCGTCCAGGATTTTCATGGGTAAGGCAGACCTCTGGATAGTGCCAAGGGCTCCGGCGTCTAGCAGGGTTTTTGTGAGGGGGGGCATGAGTTGGGAGTCCGAGTACTCAGGTGTGTTTCGTCTCCCGTCTCGGCCGAATCCGGAGTTCTCACCTGGGATCAAGACCAAGGCGCCATCAAATCTCGACGGGTCCGCGTTCACCTCGGCAATAGCCTCAGCCACCGCCACCCGCTTCGCCTCGATATCCTCCGGACTGGGTCTTCGGCCAGGGACGGAGAAGGGGTCTGCCTGGAGGATCACCACCCGCCCCCGCTGAGCTCCCTTTGTACCGGCGGTGAAAGAGGGCGTCCCGAAGTAGAGGGCCTTTTCCTCGGGTGTCACCATCTTCCCAAACCAGGGACCCCGATTGAAGCCGACTGGGACCTCACCGACCTCGTCCAAATAGGTTTCCAGACCCCACTCCTCGAACTGCCATTGGGCCCATTGTGCCGCATTGGTATAGGCGTCGGAGCCGGTGAGACGACCGCCGAATCGATTGGTGGCGTAGTCGGCCCACTTCATTACCTGGTTATCGGTGGTACCTAGCTCGATGATCCGTTGAACCACCGGATCGTCCTGCCCAGCCAAATGGGAAGGCGTTGCGGCAAAGATGGACGTAAGAGCCAGAAGGCCTGCGGCCAGGAAAGATGTATGCTTGAACATGGATCCTCCGATCCGAGATGAAGTGCCCGATCTGCACCCAAGATGGGCAAGATGTCGGGTAAGCTCGGAACTAAGCAAGGAGGCGACGTAGACAAGGCAGCCGCAACACGGGTAACGCTGGATTTGTAGTGAGTTGGTACAGCCCGCCCGCCCCTACCGCTCCACGTGTGTCACCACCACCCCTCGGTCAGCCAACTCCCTGAGCAGGCGGTCTCCTCGGGTTCCTCCAAACAGCTCTTCTGGAAAGTGAACTCCTCTTTCCCGGATTTCCCCTGAAGAGATCATGCGGGCCGCGATGGCGGGCGGGAAACCGGTAGTCCGGGCCATGGCGGTGTAACCCGTTTCCGAATCCTTGTAGTCTACCAGTTCAAAAGTGTGTGTGACTCCCCGGCCGTCGGACACACCTTTCACGAGGACGCGCATCACAAGGATGTCCCCTTCCGGACCCAACTCGAAGAGGGAGCCGACTCTCTTGATGAGGACATCTCTCGGAGCCACCTGAACCCCGCTCACATCCACCGGTTCGGC
>JBDHMC010000570.1:0-2852 GCA_039656355.1 Gemmatimonadota bacterium
GAGGAGGAAGCTCACGAGGCTGAGGCGGAAGAAGCCCCTGCCGAGGAGGATGCTCCCGAGGCTGAGGCGGAAGAAGCCCCTGCCGAGGAGGATGCTCCCGAGGCTGAAGCGGAAGAAGCTCCTGCCGAGGAGAAAGCTCCCGAGGCTGAGGAGCCGAAGGAAGAGGCCTAAGCCTCTTGGAGGGAAAATGATCCATCGGATCTTCCGCCCTTCCAGGCCAGATTTCCGCCCGGGCGCCTTTGGCGCTCGGGCGGTTCTTTTCGCTCTGGTTCTGCTTCCATGGGCAATTTCCTGTACCCCCGTGACTTTGCCGTCGGTCGAGCCTGGGCCGGTATCCCCTCAAATCCCGTCTATCGAGGAGGGGAACGTACCTCCGGGGGCGGCGGCGGAAGCGGCAAAGATTCTCCGAAGTGCAAGAGATCACCTTTCTTCTGGGCAATTTGAGGAAGCGCGGGACGCTGCCCTTGCCGTGATCCAGGATTTTCCCGGAGCCTCGGGATCAGGGGAGGCGTTGGAGATCCTCGCCCGTGCGGCTCTCGGCCTCGGTGAAACCACCAGGGCCGTCGAAGCGGCCACCCGATTCCTAGTGCTCTTTGAGCCCTCCCATCCTGCCCATCCGGGGGCGGTCGTCCTTCGAGGTCAAACCCTGGCCCAGAACGGAAATCCAGGGGCCGCTTTTCAAAATCTCCTTCTGATCTCACCCGAAGCTCCCCCAGAATCCATGGGCACGGCGCTGGAGCTCCTCCGGGAAGTGATTCCCCGGGTCGGCGCCGCTGAACTCAGAGAAAGTGCCGAAGCGATTGTTCCCTCCCACCCGTTCCAGGGTGTCCTGGCAACGGAACTGGCCGTCTCCCTCTTCCTCAGAGGGGATAGGGCCGAGGCCGAGGTGTGGGCGGAAGCAGCGTTGGCGGCGACTCCCGAGCCTCGGGAGGAAGAACTCTCGCGAGGGGTCCTGGACGGAAACCTTGAGGAGATCCTCGGCCAACCCTTTAACATCGGAGCCATTCTCCCGCGAACAGGAGTCTCACCCCTTCAGATGGCGTATGGGGAGGGAATCTTGGAGGGGATCCAGGTGGCCGTTGAGGAGTTTCAAGGGGACCTTCGGAGGCCAATACATCTGGAGATCTTGGACCACGGGGGAGAGACTAAGGGTGGTCGATCGGCCGTCCAGAGACTCGAAGAGATCGAAGGGAGACAGAACTTCCACTCGTTTCCCCGTTCGCCTCTCTCCCCCTGGAGGAGGCCTCGGGGGTTTTGTCCCTCTCAGGCCCCGACCCCGGCGGGGCCGAGACCGTCGCTCGGTATGCCTGGGACCTCGGTCTCGAGAGTGTCGTGGTGCTTCGTCCCCAGACGGAGGAAGCCAGGATTGAGGCGAAGGCCTTTCTGGAAGCCTTCGAATCCCTGAGCGGCTCCGTCCCTCAGGAGATTGTCTACGACTCGGGGGCCACATTCTACCAGACCGAATTCGATCAGGTAGGCTCGCTTCTCCCTGATGGCCTCTTTCTCCCCCTCACCCCCCGTGACATTCAGCTCCTGGCCCCCCAGGTCACCTACTTTGGTCTGGACACCCTGGGCATCCAGCTCCTGGGGACCACAGGGTGGACAGAAGACGAGGTGGTTCTGGAGGTGGCCTCCCGGCACACCGATGGCGTCATCGCTTCCACCACCCGCATGAGTCAGGACGAAACCGAAGCTTTCAGTCGGTTCCGGTCGGGCTATGAGGCTTTCTTCCAGAAATCCCTTCGAGGCCAGATCCCGGCCTATGGCTACGACGCTGCGGCACTTCTGCTCCAGGCTCTTCGGAGCAATCCCCGAAATAGCCGGGAGTTGCTCCTGGCCATCAATACTATCCGAGACTTCCCGGGAGCAACCGGGCGTTTATCGGTTGAAGGGGGGAGGATCCTGAGGGAGCCTCGCCTGATCCGAATTCAAAATCACGAACTGATCTACATCTCACCCCGTTTCGATTAGGCAGGGACCCATGTCTCTGGATGAAAAGCTCAGGCGACTCGAGGAACTTCAGAGGGAATCAGAACTTGGAGGGGGCGAGGAACGCCTGAAGGCCCAGCACGCCAAGGGAAAGCTATCGGCCCGGGAACGGGTTGAACTCCTCATGGACGAGGGGTCGTTTGTGGAGTTGGACCGATTCGTGACCCATCGCTCCACTGAGTTCGGGTTGGACCGAAAGAAGGTCCTTGGAGACGGAGTCGTGACCGGGTACGGCACGATCCATGGGCGCCTTGCCTACGTCTTCTCACAGGATTTTACCGTTTTCGGCGGATCCCTCTCCGAGGCTCATGCCGAAAAGATCGTCAAACTCCAAGACATGGCTCTGAAGAACGGAGCTCCGCTGATCGGACTGAACGATTCGGGAGGGGCTCGTATTCAGGAGGGCGTGGTCTCATTGGGTGGCTACGCAGACATTTTTCTGCGAAACACCCTTGCCTCAGGGGTAATCCCCCAGATCTCCGTGGTGCTTGGGCCCTGTGCGGGTGGAGCCGTGTACTCCCCTGCCATTACGGACTTCATTTTTATGGTCCGGGGCACGTCCTACATGTTCGTGACCGGACCTGACGTGGTGAAGACGGTGACCCATGAGGATGTGGATATGGAGAGCCTGGGTGGGGCGGACATCCACGCCTCCAAGTCCGGCGTGGCCCACTTCGCCCACGATTCGGAGCCTCAATCCCTGGCCGCCGTCCGCGAGCTGATGCGGTTCGTTCCCCAGAACAACACCGAGCCACCCCCCTTCCTGGATACGCAAGATCCGGTGGATCGGAGAGACGAGAAATTACTTGAGATCATTCCGGATAATCCCAATCAACCATACGATATGCATGAGGTTATCAAAT
>JBDHMC010000571.1:0-2268 GCA_039656355.1 Gemmatimonadota bacterium
ATGCAAAGACCCCTGGACTCGGGCTCCGGGTTTCGCCCAAAGGACTGCGAAGCTGGTTCTTCCGGTATCGTACCCCTGGTGGAAAGCAGAGGAGGGAGAAGGTCGGGGTCTACCCCTTCGTGGATCTGAAGGAAGCCCGGAGGGTGGCAAAGGTGCGAATGGGGGAAGTGTCGGGTGGATCCGACCGAGGATCCCCCCGGAAGGCCCTTACCTTTGAGGTCGCTGCAGAAGAGGCCCTGGAGTTGATGGCGCAAAGGACCCGGTCACGCACCATAAGAGAACGCCAACGCACCTACATGGCCGATCTTCAGCCCAGGTGGGGGGATCGCCTCGTGACAGAAATCCGAAGGGGCGATGTGGCGGCTCTGGTTCGGTCGATTGTGGCTCGAGGATCCCCGGTCCAGGCGAACAGGACCCTGAGCTTAATCCGGACCCTTTTCAACGCCATGCTTGATCTGGAACTGGTGGAGAGCAATCCCGCCACAAGGCCGGATCGGTTCCTTCAAGAGGAGACACCTCGGACAAGGGCACTGAGCAAAGCGGAGTTGAAGACCATCCTCAAGGCCGTGGGGGAGGAAGGGCCAGAGGCCAGGGCAGTCTTCGGCCTCTGCCTCTTTACCGGCCAACGGGCGGGGGCGGTGGCGGCAGCTGAGTGGGAGGAGTTCGACCTGGATGGGAAGATATGGACGATCCCTCCTGTCGAGGGCCGGAAGTTCAAGAAATACCCCCGGAAAGTGCCTCTGAATGATGGGGCCATGAGATCCCTCCGAATCCTTCAAGAGGAAACCCAGGTCAGGGGGCCTTACTTGTTCCCGTCCCGGGTGGGGAGCAAGGAACCCCACTACTCCAACTGGGGAAACATGACGCGGCGACTCCGAAAACGCTCCGGGCTAGATGGCTGGACCCTCCACGATCTCCGGACCGCTTTCCGAACCGTGGCGACTGGGGACCTTGGGATCCGGGCCGATGTTGCCGATCTGGTTTTGGGCCATACGGTCCTGGGGATTGGCTTCACCCACTACCAGAGCGACAAGTCCAACTACCTCCTGGCCGAGAAACGGATTGCCCTGGAGGCGTGGGGGACCTTTTTGGAGGGACTGATGAAATGAACGAGCCGGCAGACATTGAAGACGTTCGAGGATCCGGCCTCGGACTTGAGGAAGTCCAAATGGAGATGCTCGAAGCAGCCTACCTACGGTGGAGGGCCGAGAAGCGGAAAGAAGATTCGGGGGAATTGGAGAGCTGGTCTCCTACCGACTTCCCACTTGAAGAGGCTAGACAGATTGTCAACACGTTCGAGGGTTGGCCGGAGATAATGTCACGAATCATCGAGCTCGGGAGGGTCCAAAATACCCTCGATAGAGTCCAGCACGGCCTCTGGTACCCTTTGGCTTCGGATTCTCTGCAAGAGGCCAACGAGCAACTCGGTGCGGCGATTGGAGAGCAGTGCGAAAGGGAGGCGGAAAAGGACGACCGAGCAAGCTGCTTCGGTCGATGATTGAAGCAGAATTCATGGAACTGAACCGAAAACCAGGCTACGGGAATGACAAGAATACCAGGTTGATAATCCAAGAGAGGCTCAGGGCGAAAGGACTTAACGTCAGTGACAAGGAAATCCACAGAATCCTCAAGGCCGTGGTGCGCAAGCTTCGCCCGAAGAGGTGACTACTGCGCGAGCCCAGTTAAGCGGTTCCATCTGACCCTCAGCCGCCTCCGGCGACTTGGGGTAAAATTCAACCATGTCTTGCCCGACCCGGCCTGACACCCCGAAGACCCTTTCTCTGTCTCCGCTCCTCTTCCTGGGTAAAAATCCCCAGGTCCTTCCTGTGTCCCCACAGCCTCTGGTTCTGCCTGGACACCACTCACCGGGTTCCCCTTAATGTCATGGACATGCAGGAACGACGTCCGAGAGTCTGATTGATCCAGGAGGAAGAAATGCAGGGTTTGGCTGTTCTTGATAGGGTGTTCTTGAGCCTGCGGGAGACGGCAGAGTTGCCGGGATCTCCCCGAGTACCGTTCTCCGATGGGAAGCCGCGGGTCTGTTTCCCAGGCGGCGTCGGCTGGGACCAGCCCGCGTCGCGTGGAGAAGGGAGGACCTGGAGGCTTGGGCTGAAGAGCGAGAGCCGGTAACGGCCATTCCCGAAAGCGAATGATACCTACCCCTCGGAGTGGGGTCGGTTGCGATGATGGTTGAGGAGATACGGAAGAAGGCGTGAACGGGACGACGACGGGAGGGTGGAATGAGGACGACGACGGGAAATGCCGCAG
>JBDHMC010000572.1:0-2021 GCA_039656355.1 Gemmatimonadota bacterium
GGGGCGGCGGCCACCATGGGGGAGTTGGGATACAACGTCCGGGTCTACACCTACAACGACTCGGCTCGCCGTGCCCACTCCATCTCAGCCCAGGGTGGTATCAACGCATCCAAGAATTACCAAAACGACGGCGACAGCGTTTTCCGCCTCTTCTACGACACCGTGAAGGGTGGAGACTTCCGTTCCCGGGAGTCCAACGTTTATCGCCTGGCCGAGGTCAGCGAGAACATCATCGACCAGTCCGTGGCCCAGGGCGTTCCTTTTGCCCGAGAGTACGGCGGTCTGCTGGCGAACCGTTCCTTCGGTGGCGCACAGGTTTCCCGGACATTCTATGCTCGGGGACAGACCGGCCAGCAGCTTCTTCTGGGATGCTACCAGGCGCTGCAAAAGCAAGTCCACGCCGGCAACGTGAAGGTCTTCTCCCGCCACGAGATGATGGAAGTGGTGGTCGTGGACGGGGTAGCCAAGGGCGTGGTGGTCAGAGACCTGGTAAGTGGTCGGATCTGGTCCGACGCCGCCGATGCGGTCGTGCTGGCAACCGGTGGGTACGTCAACGTCTTCTACCTCTCCACGAATGCCAAGGGGTGTAACGTCACTGCGGCCTGGCGTGCGAACCGGAAGGGTGCGGGATTCGCAAACCCCTGTTTCACGCAGATTCACCCGACCTGTATTCCGCCGGCCGGGGAGGGGCAATCGAAGCTCACCCTCATGAGTGAATCGCTCCGGAACGACGGGCGCATCTGGGTGCCGGCGAAGGCCGGTGACCATCGGCCTGCCGGAGAGATTTCGGAGGACGAGCGGGATTATTATCTGGAGCGCTTCTATCCCTCCTTCGGAAACCTGAGCCCTCTGGGCCACGGTGTCGGCGAAATGAGGAATGGGGTTTTCCTGGACTTCGAAGACGCCATCAACCGGCTGGGCGAGGGCGCTATCCGGGAGCGGTATGGAAACCTCTTCTCCATGTATGAGAAGATCACGTGTGAGGACCCTTACAAGGCTCCCATGCGGATCTATCCTGCGCCCCACTACTCCATGGGCGGGCTCTGGGTGGACTACAACCTCCAGACCACCATTCCAGGTCTCTTCGCAGCCGGGGAGGCGAACTTCAGCGACCATGGAGCCAACCGCCTGGGGGCATCAGCCCTCATGCAGGGTATGGCCGATGGTTACTTCGTGCTTCCGCTGACCATCGGTGACTGGTTGGCTCGGGTGAAGCCAGGGGACACTTCTCCGGACCACGCGGCCTTCAAGGACGCGGAGGGCGAGGTCAAGAAGAAGATGGACTCCCTCCTGGCGGTGGGCGGAAACACCACCGTGGACAACTTCCACCAGCGGTTGGGGAAGATCGTGTGGGACAGCTGCGGGATGTCTCGAGATGCCGACGGCCTCAAGGCCGGCATCAACGAGATCAAAGAGCTCAGGGAAGAGTATTGGAGGGACGTTCGGGTTCTGGGGAATGGCGAGTCCTTCAACCAATCTCTGGAGAAGGCGGGGCGGGTTGCCGACTTCCTGGAATTCGCCGAAACCATGTGCTACGACGCCCTGGCCAGAGACGAGTCATGTGGGGCTCACCTGAGGATCGAGCACACCGATGAAGAAGGTGAGGCGAAGCGGGACGACAAGAAGTTCGCCTTCGTTTCAGTTTGGGAGAACAAGGGCGTAGGGGAGGAGCCGGCCCTGCACAAGGAACCGTTGACCTTCGAAAACGTGCCCCTCTCCACGAGGAGCTACAAATAATGGATCTCACACTTCACGTATGGCGGCAGGACGGCCCCAAGGCCAAGGGCCGGTTCGACACCCTCTCGGCCAAAGACGTCTCCGAGCACATGTCCTTCCTGGAAATGCTCGACTCGGTAAATGAAGACCTTATTGGCCAGGGGAAGGAACCGATCGCCTTCGACCACGATTGCCGGGAAGGGATTTGCGGCACCTGTGGCATGATGATCAACGGTGTTCCCCACGGCCCGCTGGCACAGACAACGGCCTGCCAGATCCATATGCGGCACCTGAAGGGCGCTACC
>JBDHMC010000573.1:0-2026 GCA_039656355.1 Gemmatimonadota bacterium
CATCCACCTCCAGGAGAACACGGTCTGCCGACGTGCCCACGGCCGTGACGATGAAACGAAGGGATTGTTCGGCTTGGCTGTTCTGTAGTACAAAGGTCTGATGCGTAGGCTCCCCCGGTTGTCTCTCCCGGGGCTCATACCGGACCACCGTGGGATGGACCTGGTACAGGCTCCACCCGGTCTCGCTCACTTCCTCCAGGTGAAACTCATTGGAGATGTCCTCCATCCTATGCTTCTGGTCCGGTGTGAAGACGTTCCCCATCCGGGCTTTTTCCCACATGCCAATGAGTCTCAGGATCTCGTCGGAACGTCCGTTCTCCTCCAAAGCCTCGAAGGAAGTGACAAAGGCGTACCCGGCATCGAATGCTGCTGACCGGGCCAACATCCATTCGATATCCTCCACCGAGGTCTGGGGCTGCATTCGGAACCATCCCAGCATGCCCGGCATCATGTTCCGACGAAAGTACGCCTGGTTCTTCAGCCGGTATTCGGTCTGACTCTCCCGGAAGCCTGCGTACCACGGTTCGCCCCAATTCATGCGGGAGAAGATGTGCCAGAAGTAGTGTGAAGTTCGACTGGCATCGGCGATAAAGTGGCTCCGGATGTCCTCGTTCAGGGCATCAAACCAGGCCGTGGTAAAAAGGATCTCCCCATAGTTGCCCAGACCGGTGGAACGATTGCCCTCCAGTCCGTCGAAGGAGATCTGTCGAAGACCCGTCTGATTGAAGAGCTGAGCCAGAGTGACCCCCATCTCCTGCGTCAACTCAGAGTTCGTGAGGAACACACGATAGGCATGGTCGGCCAGCTTCCCGATGGAATCCCCTCGCTGGTGGGCCCCGGTGGGGGTGCCGAAAGCTCCCCTTTCCCCGTCCAGAAGTCTCCCCGACGACGGCGGCACGCAGGTTGTTGTTGTCGAACTGGTTGAAGAAGTCCGGACTCTGGATGCCCACCTCCGTGTCCGTCTCGGAGAGGTCCTCAGTCAGGAGGGTCGTCCCCACCCGGGCGAGGCGGGGGTCGGGTTCCGGGGTTACGTAAGGGTCGTCGGTGGTGATGAAGTTGGAGAGAGTATGGACACCCACCCGGACACCCCTGGCCTCGGCTCGCTCCACTGCACCTCGGAGGCCCTCCACGCCGTTGGGAAAGTCATCGTTGAGTTGGAAATGCCCCCAGGTCTGGAAGGGTTCAGGGTGGTAGAGATAGCCAAGTCCGGCCTGGAGGGTGACCTCCACGGCCTCATCGATGGTAGATTCACCGAAGGGGAGGATCACATAGGCCGCGGATGCTGAGCGGGCCTCCTTTCCCCACTCCCCATCGATCATCGGGTGTGGGAGTCCCTCGGCCAACTCGATGGCGCCCACCGTTTGCAGAGCATCGTTCACCGGGCACCCGAAGAGGGCAATTTTTGAGCCCAGGATTCCTCCGTCCGGGTAGGGCGGGATCGCATACCGGTCATGCCCCCAGTTGGGGACGATCCGCTCCACGCGGCGATCACGGGTATAGGCCTGGAGAGTACTACCGAAGGTGTCCGGTTTGGCGGCCTCCACCCGATAGAGCACGTAACGCTTCCCCTCCTCGCTCAAATCCGAGTAATCCCCTGACTCAAAGATGTCGAGCTGAGGCATGGCGTCGTTTTCGTTCCAGGGGTAGCCCCCGAGGGTTTTGGGATTCAACGCCTGAAGCCCCACGGCGAATTCCTCGCCCCGGACCACACCAACCGTCTCGCCAATGACCTTGTTGATGGTGGTGGGATACGGACCCCATATGGCGATGTCTACAACAGCTGAATCGGAAACCGATACCAACTCCAGTGTCGCATGAGTTGGGAGCACCCCGATCCGAACCCGCGCCTCGAGGCCGTCCTCATACACCAAGGTCAAAAGGCTGTCGCTACGGTTGAAGAAGGCGGATTGGGGGTTGAGGTCCCGGTCACCCACCCGCAGCGTGAGAACTGGAGCCTCCAACCCTGAGGGAAGGTAATCCCTTCCGGAGTTGAGGTCCGTGAGAGATCCGATCATCCCGCCTTCGG
>JBDHMC010000574.1:0-1192 GCA_039656355.1 Gemmatimonadota bacterium
TGCTGATTCCGGCCGAAGCGAAGGCTCGGTAGACTTCACAGTTCAGCTCGTGAATGACCCGCCCCCGGTCCGCCGGCTGCTCGATCCAACTGAGCAACTCGAAGTCCAGGCTCGAGTCGCCAAATCTCCTGAACCGGACCCGTGGTTCCGGAACCCCCCGGGTCTCGGCATGCCCGGTGCCCACAGCCATAAGGACCCGCATCACCTCGTCGATATCGGATCCATAAGCAACACCGACGGCAACACGGATCCTATACCGGTCCGGAACCCCTGAAGCTTCATTGACGATCTTGGCGGCGCCCATGACGCTGTTGGGAATGGAAACCTCCACGTCGTCCCGAGTCAGGAGTCGGGTGCTTCTGAGACCGATATGGGTCACCTCTCCCCGCTCACTACTATCGAGGATGATGTAGTCACCCAGGGTGTAGGGCTGGTCGGCGAGGATGGCGACGCCGGCAAAAAGGTTGGCGAGGGTATCCTGGGCCGCGAAGCTCAGTGCAAGACCCACGATTCCAGCCGACGCTACCAAACCGGTGACCTCGATCTCCCAGGCCACAAGGATAGCATACACCGCGGTCAGGAAGAGCAGTACCGCCAAAGCGTTCCTGAGAAGCGGTTCCGTAGTGGGCTGTATGAAATCGAACTTTCCCGACCGGTCCTTCATCGCTCCCAGCATGAGGCGGGAGAACCGGAGGCCGAACACCATCCAGATCAGGATCAGGAGGGTCTTCACAAAGGAGGTGGTGGTAAGGAGAACATCTGCACCGATCTCGAACTCGTAGAGGGCGAGAATGAGGCCCATGAGTGCTACCGAGGAAAAGACCGGCCGGTGGAGAATGGCCAGGACCCGGTCGTCTAGGTCGGTCTCGGTCTTGGCCACCATACGAGAGACGATTCCGGTGATCAGGCGGTCCACCAACCAGGCGAGGGCCAAGAAGACAACGATGACCTCCAACGCCCTCAACCCCGGATAGGGTTCCAGGTACTGGTTCCAACTCCGCAGGTATTCTGAGATGGATTCCATTCTTAAACCTCCCTCACGACCTCGGCCACAGCCTCACCTAACTCTCGGGTACTTGCCGTGCCACCCATATCCCGGGTACGGAGTCCCGGTTCCCCGAGAACCTTCTCGATAGCCCGCTCCATGGTCCAGGCGGCCAATTCCTCTCCCAGGTGCCGAAGCATCATGGCC
>JBDHMC010000574.1:1197-2202 GCA_039656355.1 Gemmatimonadota bacterium
GGGCCGATCCATGAACTGGCTCGAACATGGAGGGATACCGCCCCTCCGGGTTGAGGTTCGCCGAGGGGGCGATTCCGATGGTACCGGCAACGGCCGGCCCCAGATCGGAGAGGATGTCCCCGAACAGGTTACTACCTACAACGACATCGAACCAATCTGGGTGGAGCACGAAGTTGGCAGCCAGGATGTCCACATGATATTGGTCGACCCGGACATCCGGGTACTCCTCGGCGATAGCCCGGAACCGTTCATCCCAATAAGGCATCGTATGCATGATGCCGTTTGATTTTGTGGCCGACGTCAGATGCTTCTTGGGCCGGCTCCGTGCGAGGTCAAAAGAGTAGCGGAAAATCCTGTCCACGGCGGCTCGGGTGAAGACACTCAGCTGTTCGGCACGCTCCGCTTTCCCCCCTACATCCAGCCGACCTCCAATGTCCGAGTACTCTCCCTCGCTGTGCTCTCGAACCACCACGAAGTCGATGTCTTCAGGACCCCGGTCCTTCAGAGGGGTGGGCACTCCCGGCATGAGCCGGACCGGACGAAGGTTCACCCACTGACGCATCATCCTTCGAATGGGGATCAAGAGGCCCCAAAGGGATGTGTGATCCGGCACCCTGGGGTCACCCACAGCGCCGAGAAAGATGGCGTCATGCCCCTGGATCTGCTCGAGGCCGTCGTACGGCATGAACCGACCGGTCTGCAGATACCGGTCGCAGCTCCAATCCAACTCGTCCCAATCGAAGGAAAACCCGAAACGGGAGCCGGCAGCTTCCAGGGCTTTGAGTCCCTCTGGCACCACTTCCACACCGATCCCATCTCCGGGAATCACGGCGATTCGATATTCGGCCATATGGTCTTTTCCTGCACCAAGGTTTGAGAGTCCGTCTGCGGGGTCCTAGGCGGAACCCTTCCACTTCCAATCTTCGCCCCCAATGGCCAAATGGCCACTTCCTTGCGAGCGGATGTCGAAGAACCCAGCTTCGACACCGTGACTCGACCCATGAC